>JBKDAC010000153.1:0-8410 GCA_046316515.1 Sandaracinobacter sp.
CGCATGCCCTTGCCGCCGCCGCCGGCAACGGCCTTCACCAGCAGCGGGTATCCGATCAGCTCGGCCATGCGCTCCAGCCGGGCCAGCGACTGGTCTTCGCCCATGTAGCCGGGCGTCACGGGCACGCCGGCTGCCTTCATCTTGGTCTTGGCGCTGTCTTTCAGGCCCATCACCCGGATCGCCTGGTCGGATGGCCCAACGAAGATCAGCCCGGCCTTGCGGACGCTTTCCGCGAAATCCGCATTCTCGCTGAGGAAGCCATAGCCCGGGTGCACGGCGTCGGCACCTGTTGCGCGCGCGGCCGCAAGGATCTTTTCGGGGAGCAGATAGCTTTCGCGCGCCGGCGCCGGGCCGATGGCGACTGCCGTGTCGGCGAGTTGCACGTGCGGGGCCTGGGCGTCGGCATCCGAATAGACCGCAACCGTCTGGATTCCCATGCGTCTGGCGGTGCGGATGATGCGGCAGGCGATTTCGCCGCGGTTGGCGATCAGCAGCGTTTTCATGTGGTGGCCCATGTCGGTTTGCGCTTGTCCAGAAAGGCCTGAAGCCCCTCCCGGCCTTCGGCACAGGCGCGGCGGGCCGCGATCCGGTCTGCGGTTTCGGCGCGCAGCGACGCGGACACGGGCCGGCCGGAGACGTCCCGGACCAGCGCCTTTGCATCGGAGATCGCGCCGGGGGCGCCTTGGAGCAGGTCGGCGAACCAGCCTTGGACCACCGTTTCGGGCTCGTCGCTGTGCACATGGGCGAGGCCCATGGCGACGGCCTGTTCGGCGCCGAAATCCTCCGCCGTCAGGAACCAGCGTCGGGCCTGGCCTGCGCCGATCTTGCCCAGGACGAAGGGCGAAATGGTGGCGGGGGTAAGCCCGAGGCGCACTTCGGACAGGCGGAATTTCGTGGCGGTTCGCACCACGACCAGGTCCGCGCAGGCGACAAGGCCCACGCCACCGCCGAACACGAAGCCGTGCGCGATGCAGATCACCGGCTTCGGGCATTGATCGATCGTCACCAGCATGTCGGACAGGCGCTGGGCGTCGGCGCGATTCTCGGCCTCCGACAGCTCGGCCGAGGCGCGCATCCAGTTGGCGTCGGCACCGGCGCAAAAGCTGGGGCCATTGCCCGACAGCAGGATCGCGCGGACGGAGGCATCCTGGCCCAGCAGCGTGAAGGCCTGGGTGAGTTCCAGGATGGTCTGGGCGGTGAAGGCGTTGTGCTTTTCGGGGCGGTTCAGGGTCAGCCGGGCGAGCCCGTTCTGCATCACGAACATCACGGATTGCATGTTTTCGAGCATGTCGTTCGCCATCACATCCGGAACAGGCCGAAGCGGGTTTCGGGAATGGGCGAATTCAGGGCGACGGCCAGGCTGAGCGCCAGCACGGCGCGCGTGTCTTCGGGCGCGATAATGCCGTCGTCCCACAGCCGGGCGGACGCGTAATAGGGGTTGCCCTGTCGTTCATACTGGTCGCGGATCGGGGCCTTGAAGGCTTCTTCCTCCTTTGCGCTGGCGAAGCCGCCCGATTTTACGGTGGCGAGCACGCTGGCTGCCTGTTCGCCGCCCATCACGCTGATCCGGGCGTTGGGCCACATCCAGAGGAAGCGGGGGGAATAGGCCCGGCCGCACATGCCGTAGTTGCCGGCGCCGAAGCTGCCGCCGATAACGATGGTGATCTTGGGCACGCCGGCAGTTGCGACTGCGGTGACGAGCTTGGCGCCGTGCTTGGCGATGCCCTCATTCTCGTAAGCCTTGCCGACCATGAAGCCCGAAATGTTCTGCAGGAAGACGAGCGGGATTTTCCGCTGGCAGCAGATCTCGATGAAGTGGGCGCCCTTCTGGGCGCTCTCGGAAAAGAGGATGCCGTTGTTGGCGATGATGCCGACCTGGATCCCTTCGATGCGGGCGAAGCCGGTGACGAGGGTGGCGCCGTAGAGCGGCTTGAAGGGCTCGAAGCGGCTGCCGTCGACGATGCGCGCGATGATCTCGTGCACGTCCTGCGGGTGGCGGGTGTCGACCGGCACCAGCGCGTGCAGATCGTCGGCCGGGAAGGCCGGCGCTTCGGGCTCGGCATGCACCGGGGTTTCGCCCATGGGGACCGTTGCAAGCGCCTCGCGGACGAGGTGGAGGGCGTGCGGGTCATCCTGCGCAAGATGGTCGACCACGCCCGACAGGCGGGCATGCACATCGCCCCCGCCCAGCTCCTCGGCCGTCACATCCTCGCCGGTCGCGGCCTTCACCAGCGGGGGGCCGCCCAGGAAGATGGTGCCCTGCTCCTTCACGATGATCGACTGGTCGGCCATGGCGGGCACATAGGCGCCGCCGGCCGTGCAGCTGCCCATGACGGCCGCGATCTGCGCGATCCCGGCGGCCGACATATTGGCCTGGTTGAAGAAGATGCGGCCGAAATGATCACGGTCGGGAAAGACTTCGTCCTGGCGGGGCAGGTTGGCGCCGCCGGAATCGACGAGATAGACGCAGGGCAGGCGGTTCTGGGCCGCGATTTCCTGCGCGCGCAGATGCTTCTTGACGGTGAGCGGATAGTAGCTGCCGCCCTTCACGGTCGGATCGTTGGCGACGATCATGGTGAGCCGCCCGGAGACGCGGCCGATCCCGGCGATCAGGCCGGCGGCGGGGACATCCTCTCCGTAGACGTCGTGGGCTGCGAACTGGCCGATTTCAAGGAAGGCGGTGCCCGGATCGAGCAGCCGTTCCACCCGGTCGCGGGGCAGCAGCTTGCCGCGCGCGATGTGGCGGGCGCGCGAGGCTTCGGGGCCGC
This sequence comes from Sandaracinobacter sp., assembly GCA_046316515.1. Lineage (GTDB taxonomy): Bacteria > Pseudomonadota > Alphaproteobacteria > Sphingomonadales > Sphingomonadaceae > Sandaracinobacteroides. Next base: position 2,769 of record JBKDAC010000153.1, read on the forward strand.
CGAGCGCCACCTGCTGGGCGCGGGCGCGCAGTTCCACGACGAGGGCGCCCATGGCGGCGCGGTTGGTGTCGCTCTCCGCTCCGGCGGGCACTTGGGTTCCGATCACTGGCATGCCGGCCTGTTAGTGGGGTTTGGCGTGGCTTGCAAAGCGGTTGGCCCTGCGGCTCCCCCCGCGCGCCTGCCGATTTGGGGCGTCCCCGCCATGCTTGCCAAGGGCGGGCAATCCGGCTAAGCGCCCCGCCTTTCCCAGGCTGGTCGGAACCAGCCGCTGACAGACGAGGAATTTTCCATGCCCAAGGCCGGCATTCACCCCGATTATCACACCATCAAGGTGCAGATGACGGACGGCACTGTGTTCGAGACCCGCTCCACCTGGGGCAAGGAAGGCGACACGCTGGCGCTGGACATCGACCCGAAGAGTCACCCGGCCTGGACCGGCGGCGCTGCCAAGCTGCAGGACGGCGGGCGCGTGGCCAAGTTCAACAAGCGGTTCGGCGGGCTGGGCGGCCTGAAGAAGTAAGCCGAAGGCGGCTGTGGCCATTGCAAGGCACTGGCCCACAGACTCGCCCTAGGCTCGGCCGGCGGGCTCCGGGCCCTGCCGGGCCCGGAGCCCGCCCGATCACAGGCGCGGGCTCTTTCTGCTGTCTTTCTGAACTCATCCGCCAGCCAAAGCGGACTTGCGCCCCTGCGCCCCTTGGTTAACAGTGCCCCATCCAACAGGAGGGCACTGGATGTGCATCAAGGAGGACATGCCGCTGCTGGCGCGGCACGAGGGCGTCTGGGACGGCACCTATCGCCATTATGACGCGGCCGGGAAGCAGGTGGACGAGCAGGGATGCACGATGGTGCTGTACTGGCAGTTCGTGGCCGACCTGTCGCTGTATCTGTATGAGATGATCCAGCTGTCGGACTGCGGGAAGAAGCGGTTGCGGACCTGGCAGTGGATCCGCGACGGCGAGATCGAGGCGTGGACAGCGATCGACGAGAAGCTGGTGACTCGCGACTGGCGTCGGCTGGAGACCAAGCTGAAGAAGGCGGCCTGACGGCCGCCATGGCGCCGGGACGCCAATCGGCGGCCATCCGGCCGCAGGCGATCCTGACATCGGCTGCCATGCGGACGGCGGAAGCGGCGCATTTCGCCGCCGGGGCCGACAGTTTTGCCGTGATGACACGCGCGGCGGGCGAAGTGGCGCGGGTGGCGGCAACCCGCCTTGCGCCGCGCGCGCGGGTGCTGGTGCTGGCAGGCCCCGGGAACAATGGCGGCGACGGGCATGTGGTGGCGCGGCTGCTGGTGGAGCGGGGCTTTGCGGTTGCAGTTCAGCGGCTGGGTGCGGCCGGGACGCCGGATGCGCAGCGGGCGGCCGCCGCGTGGACCGGGCCGGTGGGGCCCGCCGACACCATGGGTGGGGATTGGGCCAGTTTCGACCTGATCATCGATGCGCTGTTCGGGATCGGGCTGGCACGGCCGCTGGGCGGCGAGGCAGCGCAGATGGTTGCGGCCGCCAATGCGAGCGGGGTGCCGATCCTGGCGGTGGACATCGCATCGGGCGTGGAGGCGGATTCGGGCGCGGTTCCGGGGCCGGCGATCCGCGCGGTGGAGACGGTGACCTTCCACACGCCGAAGCCCGGCCATCTGCTGTTGCCGGGGCGGTTGCACACGGGGCGGCTGACGGTGGCCGACATTGGCCTGCCGCCGGAGGCGGCAAGTTGTGGCCTGCCGCCGGAGGCGGCAAGTTGTGGACAGCCGCCGGAGGCGGCAAGTTGTGGACAGCCGCCGGAGGCGGCGAGTGACGGAAAGCCATCGGGGGCATCGGACCTGTTTGTGAATGCGCCGGGGCTGTGGGCCTGGCCGGTGCCGGCGCTGGATACGCACAAATATGCGCGGGGGGCGGCGGTCGTGTGGTCCGGCCCGGCGCTGATGACCGGCGCCTCGCGGCTGGCGGCGACGGCTGCGCTGCGGGTGGGGGCGGGGGCGGTGACGCTGGCCGGCGCGCGCGAGGCGCTGCTGCTGCAGGCGGCCCATGTGACGGCGGTGATGCTGGCCGAGGCGGACCCCCAGGCGTTCGCGCGGCTGCTGGAATCGGCGCGCATCCGCGCAGTATGTGTGGGGCCGGGGGCGGGGCCCGACGCGCGCTGCGTGGCGGGGGCTGCGCTGCAGTCGGGCAAGCCGGTGGTGCTGGACGCCGACGCGCTGACGGCCTTTGCCGGCGAGGCGGACCATTTGGCGCGGCTGGTGCGGCGGCATAAGCGGCCGGTGATCCTGACGCCCCATGAGGGGGAGTTTGCGCGACTGTTCCCGCAAGCCGAGGGGAACCGGCTGGTGCGGGCGCGGGCGGCGGCAGCGATGACGGGTGCGGTGGTGGTGCTGAAGGGGGCGGACGGGGTGATCGCTGCTCCGGACGGCCGGGCGGCGATTAACGTGAATGCGCCCGTGTGGCTGGCAACCGCCGGGTCCGGCGACGTGCTGGCGGGCTTTGCGATCGGGCTGCTGGCGCAGGGGCTGGATGGGTTCGACGCTGCGGCGGCGGCCTGCTGGCTGCATGGGGATGTGGGCAGCCGGCTGGGCGCCGGGCTGATTGCCGACGACCTGTGCGGGCCGGTGGTGCGGGAGAGTATTGCCGGAGTGATCTGAGAGAGCGGGCTGGTGCCGTCTCCTGCGGAGGCGGCGGAAATTACGCGGCGGCCTTGGCTTCCATCAGGCCGTGGGTTGCCGTGTCGAGGGCGCGTTCGAGGTCTGTTTCGCCGACGGACAGGCCGATGCGGCCGCCGATGCGGACATCGCGCGGGCCGCCGCCGCTGGAGAGGTCATAGGGTTCGACCCAGACGGTTGCCATGACGGCCTTTAGGCCTTCGGCCATGTGGGCTGGGACGAGGGCGACGAATTCGTCGCCGCCCCAGCGGGCCATCAGGCCGGGGGCGGGTACTGCCGCGCTGAGGCGGGCGGCGACCTTCTGCAGCAGGGCATCGCCGACGATGTGGCCATAGCTGTCGTTCACGGCCTTGAAGCCGACGAGATCGATGAGGATGAGCGCCCTGATGCCGTGCATGTGGCACCAGGCGTGGGCCAGCGCGCGGCGGTTGGGGAGGCCGGTGAGGACGTCGTGCCGCGCCTCGAATTCGAGGCTTGTGAGGCGCTGGCGCTGGCGGATGATCACCACCAGGAAGACGAGGATCAGCGTGCCGAATACTAGGGTGGGGAACTGGGCGGGCATGGGTTGCTGGGTCAGCCGATCGGTTCGTTCGGGTAGACCCCGAAGCCATGTTCGCGCAGCATATAGCCCGAGCGGCCCTGGCCTTCGACGCGGCACCAGCGATCCGCGCACATGGTGACGCGCATCACGACGCCCGGTTCGGCGCGCAGCACGATGGGCGAGGAGAGATCGGGGCGGGCGCGCAGGTCGCGCGTTTGTCGGGTGATCTGGATGGTGCGGTCGGTGGAGAGCATGGCGCGGTCCATCCAGCCTTCGGTGCCGTCGGAGTCGCGGACCTTGCGCCAGACATTCCATTCCGAGACGACCTCGAGCGGGGTGCCGGGCAGGACGAATTCCCAGATGACGGGATATTCCTTGCCCGGGCCGGCGCGCATGTAGGCGCGGCCGGCGCGCAGCGAGGCGAAGCGCGGGACGGGGAGGCCGGAGCGATATTTCATCGCGTCTTTGCTGCTGGGGCCTTCGGCGGGTGCCGCCTTGGCCGGGGCGGGCGCGGTGTTTGCGGCGGCCTGCGCAGGGTGCGGGGTCGCAATCAGCATGAGCAGGGGCAATAGCGGTCGCATGGCTTTCCCCTGCCAAGTGCCGGGCAGCCTTGCAAGACTCCGCTTTGGCGGCCTAGCATGGGGCCATGCCATCCCGCTTCCAGAAATATGATCGCAAGGTGCGTGTCACCGTCAGCCGCCGGCTGCCCCAGGCGGTGGAAACCCGCATGGCCGAGCTGTTCGACGTGGAGCTGAACTTTGCCGACGTGGGGATGGGGCGCGACCAGCTGGTGGCGGCGATGGCCGACACAGACGTGTTCGTGCCGACGGTGACGGACGAGATCGATGCCGGGCTGATTGAGGGGGCCGGCGACAGGCTGAAGCTGATTGCGAACTTCGGGACCGGGGTGGACCATATCGACCTGGCGGCGGCCCGGAAGCGCGGGATCACGGTGACGAACACGCCCGGCGTGCTGACGGACGATACGGCCGACCTGGTGATGGCGCTGATTCTGAGCGTGCCGCGCCGGCTTTCCGAGGGCGAGAAGCTGGTGCGGGCCGGGAAGTGGGCCGGCTGGACGCCGACGGGGATGCTGGGGCACCGGATCGGGGGCAAGCGGCTGGGGATCGTGGGGATGGGCCGGATCGGGCAGGCGGTTGCCGCGCGGGCCCGGGCATTCGGCCTGAGCATCCATTATCACAACCGGCGCCGGCTGCCGACCGCGGTTGAGGGGCCGCTGGAGGCGACCTGGTGGCCGACGCTGGAGGCGATGCTGGAGCGGGTGGACATTGTGAGCCTGAACTGCCCGGAGACGCCCGAGACTCGGCACATGATCAATGCCGAGCGGCTGCGGCTGATGCCGGCGCACAGTTACCTGATCAACGTGGCGCGGGGCACGCTGGTGGACGAGGAGGCGCTGGTGGCGGCCTTGGGCACCGGCGGGATCGCGGGCGCGGGCCTCGACGTGTTCGAGCATGAGCCGGCGGTGTCGCCCCGGCTGCTGAAGTTGCCCAATGTGGTGCTGTTGCCGCACATGGGATCGGCGACCTTCGAGGGGCGGCAGGCGATGGGCGAAAAGGTGATCACCAACATCCGCGTTTTTGCGGATGGGCATCGGCCGCCCGACCAGGTGCTGGCTGAGTTCTGATCGCGACACGCGTCGGCCCATGATCCGCGAGAAGGAGCTTCGGCTGGCGCTGGTCTGCTATGGCGGGGTTTCGCTGGCCGTTTACATGCATGGCGTCACGAAGGAGCTGTGGAAGCTTCTGCGGGCGAGCGAGGCGCGCAAGCAGCATGAGCGGCGCGAGGGCGACAGCGAGCCGGTGTGGCAGGCTATGCTGGACGCGATCGGGGAGAAGGCTGACCTGGCGGTGATCGTGGATATCCTGGCCGGGGCGTCGGCCGGGGGGATCAATGCCGTGCTGCTGGGCAATGCGATTGCGCTGGGGCAGACGCTGGAGCCCCTGACCGACATGTGGCTGGACGAGGCGGATGTGGAGCATCTGCTGGACCCGGAGGCGAAGCGCTATGCCTTTTCCGAGCGGCTGAAGCAGATCTACAAGGAGCCGGTGGCCTGGTTTGCGGCCCGGCAGTCGCAGAGCCTGGCGAGCGTGGACGTGCCCGAGGTGCGGGCCGAGGTGGCGCTGAAGCTGGCGAAGTTCGTGCGGAGCCGCTGGTTCAAGCCGCCCTTTTCGGGCGATGTGCTGACGGGGATGCTGGACAAGGCGATGGATGCGATGGCGGCGGCGCCCGTGACGCGGCCGCTGATCCCGCCGACGCTGCCGCTGGACCTGTATGTGACCGTGACGGATTACTGGGGCGTGCAGTCGGAGCTGGCGATCCATTCGCCCGAGACGGTGACGGAGCGCGAGCATCGACGGCTGTTCAGCTTTTCCTCGCCGGCGGTGACGCGGCGGCATGGGGCGACGCGCGAGGCGCAGCTGGTGCCGC
>JBKDAC010000154.1:0-1503 GCA_046316515.1 Sandaracinobacter sp.
GCCCAGAACCTCCGGAAACTCGCCAAGCTGATCCCAATGCCAGCCCCACAACCAGCACGCTGAGCGCCTCAAACCAGCCAAGAACCTCAGCCGACAACAGCCGCCAACTGACAACCGACTTCTTCAACAGAATCGGCCCGCTGTCAGCTCTCCATGGCCTGGACCCGGCGGAAGGCCCTTGGGGTGGTGTCCGTCCAGCGCCGCACCGCGCGCGTCAGGCTCGACGAGCTGCGGTAGCCGGCGAACCGCGCAATTTCGGCGATTTTCTGGCCGCTCTGCTCCAACTGGCCCAACGCCCGCCGGGCCCGCACAGAATCCACCTGCTCTGCGAATGTGGTGCCCTCACGGGACAGTTGCCGCTGGAGTGTGCGCTTGCTCCTTCCGATCGTCTTCGCGAGGCGCAAGAGACTCGGTTCACAATCTTCCAGCATCCCGACGATCAGTTCCTGGAGACTGGATTGCAGGCAATCCCGGCCGACGGGCTGTAGCTGGCGTTCCGCGCCGGCCGGCATCGGCGCGGGCATCCAGGGAAAGGGCTGGTCCAGTTCGAAATCCGGAATGAAGATCTCGAGCATGCGCCCGCTGCTGGCGGCGACGTCGGGCCCCAGAAAGCGTTCGAGGTGAGCAACGCCGAGTTCCGGGTGCGGGGCCAGCCGAATGCGGGTCTTCAAGGGTTCCCCGGTGGCAAGGCAGCCCATCGCCACGATAATGGCGGCCACGTGCTGATGCGCTGCATGAAATTGGATGGCGGAACTGTGAAGGGCGATCGCTTCGGTCACCAGCAGTCCGCCCGGCGCCTGTTCGATGCGTATGAACACATGGCTCGCATGGAGGTGGAGGCTCCGAGCGATCAGTCCCAGCGCCTCGCGCGGGTTGCGGCTGGCCCGGATTGCCGTTGCCGGAACCCCGAGCGACAGGAGGAGATCAGGGCGCGAAATTCGGGAACCGAAGTCGGGCCTGACACGCGTGGTCATTTCTCCCAGAAACCGCAGAAGGGCCTGAAAGGATACGGGCCTGTCGGGAACCAGCGAGGGGGATGGCGGCAATCCGAACTCGGCAAGCCAAGTCGGCGCGGGAAAACCCTGTTCGATCAGCCAAAGTTCCGCCGGACAAAGGGCCGACGCCCGAACAAGCGGAATGCTACTGGACATGATGTTCGGCTATGATTTTCAAATGCCACTCCATTCAATTAATCGAGCGCTCGACGATGGCGCCTCCGGACAATTATTGAGCGACAAGCCTGCACAGACGCTTCTGGCATCGTCTATGATCCATATCATGAATTTAAAGCTGGGGCATGCGACGTCCATTTTGGCGGCAATCGCCATTGCAGCGCCTGGGCTTGCGTCCAGCCCCCAGACAACCGCAGCCATTGCGGAGGGGCTGAGCACGCTGCAAGAAGTGCCCGTTTCCCGACCGGTTCCGCCAAGCGGCAAGTCCGATCTGCTGATCGTGCCGATCCCCCAATCCAGCCCGTCGCTGGGCACGGGCATCACTCTGGGC
>JBKDAC010000155.1:0-7522 GCA_046316515.1 Sandaracinobacter sp.
ACCTCATCGGCAAGCTCGTCGACATCTTCCAGCCCACCGAATGCGCCAACTACTTCAGCTCCTGCGGATATGATGCAAACTGATCGGAAAACGCTCTAGAGCCATTGAATGAGAGGCTGGCCGGCCACGCGTTAACACGAAGGAAGAGCCGACCATTCCCTCGGCTGAGCACCTTGGCGAAGTGATTAACTTTTTCCTCAAAGCGAGTCGGACCCTCCGCGAAGATTGGCGAATCGCCATAATGCAAGGCGACATCCAGAAAATTCTCTGCTCATCCCACATAACTACCGCTTCATCTCAGCATAGCGTCAGCCGTCGCATATAGGAGCGGATGATGAGTTAACCTTTTTTGGGGTCTAGCCAAACGCGGTAACATCGCTTCGCAAGTCCCAGCGCTTATTGCGTTGGGCGGTCGACCGAACGCTTGGTCGGTCGAAAAGTGAAGCGCTTGTGAGTGCGGTGGCTTGTGGAGAGGCGGGCCGTGCGCGTTTGTATGTTGACTGGGGTGCGACTGCTGAGCGAAGTGGTCAGCGCTGCATTTGCCTCTTCGCTCAGCAGTCGCAGAATCGAACTGGTGACGGTGCGAACGATTGATGAACTGCAAAAGGTCGCGCGATGCGGGCCGTCATTGGACCTAGTCGTTGTAGATGCGATCCATGCCGTCAACCTTGAAGCGATACGTAATTTCCATGTTGAGCGTCCCGATCTGCCGTTGCTGGCGCTGGGCGTACGCGAGCACGGCGCCGACATCATCGCGCACGGCAACGCGGGTTTTACGTCCTTTGTTCGGCGCGAAGACGGGATTGAGCGTCTGTGCGAGGCGGTCGAGGATGTGCTTGCCGGCCGGCTGACCTGTTCGCCGGAAATTGCTGCCGCCATGATGCGAGCGCTGTTCAGACGGGGCCCGATCCCGGTGCACACCGCCGGCGTGCCGCTCACCCGCCGCGAAAATGATGTCGCACTCCTAGTTGCGCGAGGTCTCTCCAACAAGGAGATCGCGCGCGAACTGAGCCTGAGTGAATCGACGGTCAAGCACCATGTTCACGTCATTCTGAGCAAATTCGGCGTTGGCACGCGTGGGCAACTCATGCGCAATCTGAACAATGACTTGTGGCGCGACGGGGCGCCGCTCCAAGTTGGCGGCGAGGCCTAGGCCGGCGGTTTCTGGCGCGTCGCTTCGTAATCCCGACGCAATGCCGCCAGGCGGTCGGCAAAGGCACTGAGGCCGGGCGCCACGTCAACGCCAGCCTTTCCGAGCTGTTGCTCCGAAGCCCGCAATGCCTCGCTCGCCCCGGCAACACGCGCCGCGTCGCCGGATAGCGCATCGAGGATCGCGCGCGGCATCTTGCAGAACAGCTCCCAGGTCGCGGGCACGGCATCGGGGGCGATGGTGGTGTTCGGAGAAACAGGCGCTGCCTTCGCGCTATCGAGCGCAGCCCGCGCCCTCGCCATCCTTGTGTCGATGCGATGCCGCATCTGATCGAGCACGAAGCCGAACTCCGCCTGCGCCCAGGCACGGGCTTCAGCTTCGCTGACTTCGAAGCGGGCGGCCCAGGCCGGGTCGACCTGGATCGTCTCGCCCGAGAGCCGCTGCATCTCCAGATCCCCCGGTGGATGTCGCTCAGCGTCGGGGATGATAAAGTGGCGCGTGTAATTGAGCGTGCGCCACAGCGATTCCGCCAAGCTCATGGAACGCTCCTGCCTCGGTATTGCGGGTACCAATTCATTTGCGCGGTCCGAAGTAGGCGAGCCCACCTGCTTCAAGCGCTTCGAGCCGGTCTAGCAATTCAGGATCAGGCTCGTCGAACAGGTTTTCGACAAGTCTGATTTGCCATCCCTCGCCGAGTGGCAGGCAGTGGGGGGCGCCGATTGCCTCGAGGATCTCGCGCTTCTTTCGATCCAGCCGGGCCGAGCCGATGAACGTCCATGCAGTCAGCGCCGGGATTTCGGCCCGTCGGAGCGACTTTTCACTAGGGTAGGGCTGCCGATCATCGTCAGCATTCGAGCCGTTCATGAACCCAAGCTCCACCTCAAAGCTCTGTGCGATTGCTGGAGCGAGTCTTAATCCCGCACGCCATCCTGCCGCCACGGGGTCTTCGCGATCTTCTAAATGGATTCCCATATGAATCAGATAGCGTTTGTTGGCAGGCTCATAGCCCGAGGCCAGTGCTATAGTTGAATTCTCGTATCCGTTGGCGGGCGAGTAATCAGGGTGAATCAATTCCACCGCCAAGCCCTCGACTGCCGAGTCTAGCGCCTTGGCATCGGCGTTGGTGGCCGGTTCGAGCTCTCGAATCGGACCGGCCTTTATAGCGGCGTAGGCCTTGCGAATGAGGTCGGCTTCATTCGCGGGTTCAAAATCTTTCTGCGACCAGAAAATCGCCTCGATCATGTATGGCTCAGGCATAAGAAAATCCCATCGGTATGACCTTCACGCCCTTGCTTGCGCCGAATTCGGTGGCCGCTACCAGAGCCGCGACAAAGTGAGATTTCGGTTCGATTTTGTCGAACTCGGGCCACTCCACATATAGAACCTTATAATCTCCTGCGCCTCCAGAGATCTGGCCGCGCAACTGGGCTCTTAGTTTGCCGGCCAGTTCGATGGCCCGTGTTGTCGACAGCTTGCCGGTCCAGTGCTTGTACTCTACCATCGCTTCGACGTCGCGACCTCGTTGCTTGATCATCATCGTGTAGTCAATGCGTCGGTCCCCGACTTTCACCTCGACGCCCGTGATGTCGCGACCCTTGTTTATGGCATCGACGATTGCTTCCATCTGTTTTCTGATACCCCGATTGAATGACAGGTCTCGGTTCGCCCCGGCTTCAAGAGAGTTGGGCGGGCCGTCGGGTCCGCCCTTGAAGACTGGTGCGCCATCATCATCCAGCTTGTCCTTGTATGGCGCGATTGCCGCCCGATATGCGTCGATAATGTCCCAGTCCGCGGGGCTTATCCCTGCGTCCTTGACGATGGTCCCATCACGATCGACGTGTACTCGGGGAAACGCGCTTTCGTCTGCCGATCCAAAGCCCGCAGCCCGCTGAATCAGCGTGTAATTGTACGTACCTCCGTATGCGAATGTTCCCTGATCTTTGCGAAGATCGTACCCAAGCGGCGTGCGATGCGGTTCGATTTCTGACACGTTTCGACCCAGGTAGCGTTTGATCGGCTGCATCGCCTCGAATATCTCCCGCAGGAGATCAGCGATGAGACGCTCCTCGTCCGTCAATTTCTTCTGTTGCTTGGTCATGTCCTTCTGCGAGTCTGTTTCGCCCTTTTCGGGAACATGCACTGCGAGCTTCGCCATTGTGTCGGCGTCCTTGTCAGCTGTCTGCAGCAAGGGTGTTACCTTCGCGACTTTCGCCTTGATCGGTGCGCTGCCATACCGCGACGCATACTTGAGAAAATCGCTGACGGGCTCCTGCTTGCTCGCCACCATAAGTGTGGCCTGCGCGCCTTGCACGACGAACCAAAGCCGGTGTCCCTCGCCATCTGCCTCGAATTCGATTTCCTCGCCGATCGGAAGCGCGCCAGGGTCACCCTTCTTGTCCTTGTCCTTATCCTTGTCCTTCCCTCCAATCCCCAACGCCGCCAGCAATGCCTTGCCCTTGGCGATCAGCCAATCGAAGCCGGCTTCGATCTTGGCGAGGATCCATTCGCGCATGCCCTTGATCATCGTCGCGACCTTCTTGGGCAGGTCGCCGAGGCTGAAATAGTCGGCGATGAAGCCGAGCACCGGCGGGATCAGCATGCCGAGGCCCTTTTCGACGGCATTGGCAAAGCCGCCGACATTGCCCGCGATGATGTCGGCAAGCCCATTCACGATCGTTTCAATGAGCGTGAAGATCCGCGCAGCGTTTTCGAACACCCACTTCAGCACGCGGTAGATCGCTTCGATCGCCTGCAGGATCGCGCCAGCCGGGTTGAACAGCAGCGCGAGTCTGACCGCGACCTGCTTGGCGATGGCGGTGACCATATATTCGACCGCCATCTGCACGACCTGGTCGACGATGGCCTGCGGATCGAGCTTTTCCTTGACCATCTCGTAGATGCCCTGCGGGCCCTGCTCCATGAGCATCGAGATCAGGGAATAGACCTTCTCGATCAGCGCGACGTTCTTCTCGCCGATCCTCTTCGCGAGGATCTTGCGGATGTTGGGCCAGGTGATGCCCATCAGCTGCAGGAAGAAGGTGATGATGCTCTTGACCGAGATATCCTTGGGGACCTGCACGTCCTTCAAATCGCCGAGCAGCCAGCTGAGGAAACCGCGGATCATGTGCTCGGCAAAATTGCCGAAGAACTGGCTGAAGCCCTGGCCGATGCCCTTCATCAGATTGTTGGCAAAGCCCATCGGGTCGTCGACGATGTCCTTCACCACCTTCTTGATCTTGGCGACGACCGCCCAGAACGCCGGCGGCGAAATGCCGAGCAGCTCGAGCAGGCCCTCGATGATGAATTTCACCGGATCATCGACGAACCGCTTCACCGCGTCGACGATCCTGCCGACGAGGCCGCCGGCCTTCTTGCGCAGCTCGGCGATCTCGGCGCGGACTTCGTCGACCGCTTCGCGGGCGCGGTCGCCCAGGTCCTTGTTGAACCCGTCGCGCGCGTCGGTGACTTCCTTGCCCAGCTTGTCGAGCTGGCCGTTCAGCTTGGCCTGCTCCTGCGCCGCCCAGGTCTTCAGCGATGCCGGCAGCGCCTCGAATATCCCGTGGATCTTGTTGCGCGCGGCCTCGATGATCCCTTCGCACGCCTTGATGACCGAATTGACCTCGGTCGAGATGTGGAGCAGCTCGTGGATCACGCCTTCGGAGAAGTTGATCTCGGCGGCGTCGTAAGCATCGGTCGCCCAGTCGGGCAGCCCGACCACCGCGTCCTTCAAGCCGCGGAACCAGCCGGTGACGCCGGCGTGCCGCTCGTCGACGCGTTTCTTGACGATGGCGAGATCGGCCTTGAACTTGGTGGTCAACGTGTCCTTGGCGGCATCCCACTTGGCCATGGCATTGGGCACGAGCGGCTTCAGCAGCGCGCGGACCTGCGCCTGCGCGTCGTCAAAGATGGTCTTGGCTTCGGCGCCGGCGGTGGCGCGCTGCTGTTCCTCGCTGCCGACCATGCCGCGCTGCTGGCCGGTCGCCTTGGTGACAGTGCCGGTCCGGGCCGAGGTCAGCGCCGCAAGCGCCTGCATCTGCAGCGCGCCCATGTCGGCATCGGCCTTGCCGAGCGCCTCCTTCTGCTTGGCAAGGACTTGCGCCGGATCTTCCTTGGCCGCCTGGTCGAGCTCTCCCTGCGCCTCGCGCGCTTCGGCGATCGGCCCGCTCTTGACCTCCATCGCAGCAGGTTTGTTCATGCCCGCCTCGTCGGCTTGCTTGCGCGTAGCCGCCGCGTCCTTGTCGAGCGAGACGTTCTGCGCCGGCACCGCGTCGGGCACGCCGGCCTTGGCGTTGAGGGCTGGCGTCGGCGCGGCGCCTGGCGGTGGCGGCAGCGGGGCGCCGGGTGGAGCCGGCGCGGCCTGCGCCGGCTGGTTCATCGCGCCATAATTGTCCTCGACCTTCTTGGTTTCGGACTGGACCGAGGCGTTGAGCGTATTGCCGGCCTCGTTCGCCGCCTGTTCGGGCTTGGCCTCGACCAGCGCATCCTCGTCGGGCGGGCGCCTGTCGTGGATGGCCTTGCGGATCTTGGCGGCAAGCTCGACGATTTCGGGGCTCGGTGCGGCGTTGACCGTGGCGATCAGCTCGGCGCGGGCCTTGGCGAGCTGTTCGGCAGTTGGCGGCGTGACCGCCTTTTGCACATCGCCGACCTGCTCGGCCGCCGACGGCAGGCTGCCCTGCGCCGCGGCCGTGCCGCCAGCGCGCGCCTTCACCCCGGCGAGGCGCGCCTGGGTCGCCTTCGAGGGGGCGGAAGGTGGTTCGGGCATGTGCAGCTTGACCGCGCCGGCACCGCCCGCCTTGCCTGCAACATTAGCCTCTTCCGCCTCCTTGTCGGCGCCTGCAGGCGCCTTCTCGCCGTCACCGCTTTCGGCGCGCCCATGGGCCTTGGCGTTTGGCTTGGCGTGGCGCGGGGTGCCATCGTGACCTTTGCCGGCAGACGCGTGGTCGTCTCCGGCCGAAGCCTGGTGGCTGGCGGGCGCGGCATGCCGACCGGGCCCGGCGGTGCCAGGCGGCTGCACTGCCAGCGCGGGGGCTGCCCCCGTGGCGAACGGCCGGCCCGGTGCCGCGGCGGCTTGCCCATTGGCCGCAGACCCGGTCTGGCGGTTCAGCAAGCCCGCAACGGCGGTCGCGCCGATCTGGCTCTGCAGCGCGGCAACACGCGTCGCTGGGCTGGGCGCGGGCCGTCTGACCGGCCTTGCAGGGGCCGGCGGCGTCTTTGATGGCTTGCGCGCGGCCTCCACGGGTCAGGGTCTCGAAGCCGGTCAGGCCGGCTTGGCGGGATCTGGCGGGTTGATCTTTGCCACTTCGCTCTTGATCAGGGCGGGCGACATCTCCAACACGCGCTCGGCGACCGCCTTGGCGATCGCGGCACCGTCAAGCTTGCTCACATCTGCACCATTCGCTGCGCTGGTGCGCACCAAACTTGCGATGACTTGCTTGATCCGTCCTTCATCCGCGGTTGCAAAACTGACCTCCTGCATCTGCGCGGCTTGGTCAAAGTCCCACTTCGGCTCGCATATCAGCGCCGGACGCACGAACCGCCGAACCCCGTGGTGCAGCGCGGTCCAACCGGGGACATCGCCGCCGGGGAACCAGTGTACCCAGGCGAGCAGCACGCAGCAACCGCAGGAGCAGGCGGTGCCACAGCCGCAGTCGGCCGGACACGACGGGTTGTTGTATTGCGCGTCGTGGCAGCCGGTTTCGCAAGCGCACGACGTCGTTGCGGCACCTGCAGTCTTTGGTGCAATGGTGCTGGCGCCACCCCGCCCCGTCTGGCAAGTGCGGAGGTTCTGTGCCAGCATCTCAAGGTCGTCGGCGCTCTGCTTTTTGGTGAAGGTGCCGCAGTCGCATGCGCAGGCCGGCGGCTCGAACAGCACCGAGATCTCGACTGCTGAGCGTATGAGCGTCGTCTGGGTGCCGCCGTCGAGATCGTCGCAGTCACAGACCAACGCGCGCGGGGCGCAGCTCTTCTCTTTGTAACACGCGACCACCCAGAAGTCTTTGCACTGCGGCGGAACAGTGGCATCAGCGACCAGCACCCCGGTCTTCTTGCCGAGCTTGATCTGCGCCTGCCCCGTCAGGTTGATCGGATCGCCGCAGCCGTCGAGCGCCAGCCCGGGGTTGACCGTGACGACGAGATCACAGTCAGTCTTCACCGAAACATCGAGCCCGCAGATCACGCCGCAGCCGAACAGCGACTTGAACAGCAGCCGATTGAGATCACGAGTGTAATCTACGGCGGCGGTGAGGTCGGAAGCTTCAAGGACTAGCCCCGGCGAGTAGCGCGGGCGTTCGAGCGCGCCGATCTGGGTGGTTGTGTTCTGGCCGCTGTCGGCCAAGCAATCGCTTCCGCTGTGCATGTCAGCGCTCCGTATTG
>JBKDAC010000156.1:0-2061 GCA_046316515.1 Sandaracinobacter sp.
CTGTTCCATCAACAGGCTGGCCGCGATAGCTTTGAGGGTGTCGTTTACAGCCTCAGTCACTAGCGACTCTGCTGCATCGGGTTCGGCAATCAGGTTGGTGAAACGCGCGCGGGTTTTTCCGGGGGCGTCGCGCGTGGCGCGGCCAATGATCTGCACGATTTCAGTTAGGCTGGCGCGATATCCGACCGTCAGCGCGTGTTCGCACCAAATCCAGTCGAAACCCTCTTTCGCCATGCCGAGCGCGATGATGATGTCCACATGATCACGATTATTTTTCTGCGAAGAGTCTTTCAGTGCAGCGGAAACGCGGTCGCGCTTGGTAGGATCATCATCCACAAGGTCAGCGATGCGGAGCTTTTTGCCGTCAGGCGTGGTAACGAGCTGAAAGCCGGTGACAGGATCAGCGCCTTCCCACTCACCTAACTCGGTGATGATGTGTTCCACCTCCTTGATCTTGTCCTTCGTGCTCTCGCGCGAATTGACATTGGGGATGTGGATGATCGTTTTTTCGGACGGATTCAAAACTTCGAGAATGTCGTCGGTATATGAGCCGGAATAGAAGAAATAGCCGATGTCGAGCTGTTTCAGATATTCGTAGCCGTTGAGCTGCTCGTAATAGGTGTAAGTGACGGTATCGAATTTTGACTCGTCGGTTGGGGAGAGAACGGCCTCGGCATCGCCACGGAAATAGCTGCCGGTCATGGCAACGATATGCACCTTGTCGCGGGCAATGAAATCGCCAAGGTGTTTGCCCAACACGTTGTCGGGGTTGGCCGAAACGTGGTGGAACTCGTCCACCGCGATCAACCGGCCATCAAAAGCCTCGACACCAAACCGCTCAACCGCGAAACGGAATGTCGCGTGCGTGCAAACTAGAACCTTGTCGTCGCTGGCAAGGAAACTGCCGACGCTGTTGACCTTGCCGCCGTCTTCACCGGGCGCGTTGCAGAGATTCCATTTGGGCGTGACAGTCCAGTCCGCCCAAAATCCGAACTGGGTCAGCGGCTCGTCGGCGAAGCTGGAGCCGATGGATTTTTCCGGCACGACGATGATCGCCTGCTTCAATCCCTGATTAGCTAGCTTGTCGAGCGCGATGAACATGAGCGCGCGGCTCTTCCCCGAAGCGGGCGGCGATTTGATAAGAAGGTATGGTTCGCCGCGCTTCTCGAACGCACGTTCCTGCATCGCGCGCATTCCAAATGCATTGGATTTCGTGGAGCCACCGTTGCGCGCATATGTGACTGAAACAGAGGGAACGGATTTGGTCATTGGGAAATCCTGTAATCGGCTAAATAGTTGATCGCCCAAGAGGGAGGAATTGGCCAGCTACGGAAACCCTTTTCGTGCCATGTAACACTGTCAGCCCCAATCAAGCTGTTGCTCTCCAAATGTTGAACAAATCTATCATGATCATAGAGATAGAGTTCATCGCCATATAAAAATGCGATGTGGATGCCTTTGCCCACATATTTTCGATCAATGACCAATCGGCCTTTGAGCTGGATTTTGAGAAATGTTTCGCCATCGATGTGAACGGCAATGAAATCCGCACCCTGCCAATCGTCCGTCAGGCGAATGCTGTTGAATCCGTAGTCGGCCAAGCGCGCAGCGACCTTCTGGAAATTGTAGTTTTCCTTCTGACGCGAGTTGAGGGTGGCATAAGGGATGCGGGCGAACATTTCAGCGCCCCTTCTTTCCGGTCATTTTGGTATAAAGCTCGAAGAGCTTTTCCAATCGTTCAGTGTCATTTTTGAACCGACGCCCGATATAGATGCGTTCCAGCACTTCATCATTGCGTTCATGTGCTTCGCGCAGATCGGCGGGCATTTGTTCCGGTGCGTAGAGGTCCGCAATGGTTGCCGGGAAATGCACTTCCCGCGCCAACAGAATGTCCTCCGCGCAGCGAGTCAGATCATTTCTATTCTTTTCGGTCAGCGTTGGCACCGGAAATGTGTTCCAACCAAGCGTATTGGACTAGCGGAAGTCGGTCTTCATCTTGCCGCAGACGGTGGCGATCCAGACCAAATGCAGGCGCGAGGCGATCAATGCCAAGTTCCACAG
>JBKDAC010000157.1:0-3860 GCA_046316515.1 Sandaracinobacter sp.
AATATCGCGGCTATGACTCGTCGGGTGTGTGCACGCTGGTCGGCGGACAGTTCCAGCGGCAGCGGGCCGAGGGCAAGCTGAAGAACCTGGCGGTGCGTCTGGCGGCGGAGCCGCTGGCGGGCGAAGTGGGGATCGCGCATACCCGCTGGGCGACGCATGGCGCGCCGACCGAGGACAATGCCCACCCGCATATCGTGGGCGACGTGGCGGTTGTTCACAACGGAATTATCGAGAATTTCAAGACTTTGCGAGAGGAACTTGAGGCAGAGGGTCGGACGTTCCTGTCGGAAACCGACAGCGAGGTCGTGGGCCATCTGGTGGCACGCGAGCTGGAACATGGACGGTCCCCACGAGAGGCGGTGGCAGCCGTCCTTCCGCGCCTGCACGGCGCCTTTGCGCTGGCGCTGCTGTTCCGGTCCGACCCGGATCTGCTGATCGGGGCGCGGCTGGGGGCGCCGTTGACGGTTGGCTATGGCGATGGCGAGAATTACCTGGGGTCTGACGCGCTGGCGCTGGCCGGGCTGACGCAGCAGATCGCCTATCTGGAGGAAGGCGACTGGGCCATTGTGCGGCGCGGATCCGTCGAGATCTTCGACAGCGCGAACCGCAAGGTCGAGCGGCCGATCGTGACCTCGGGGGTCTCGGCGGCGCTGACCGAAAAGGGCAATTACCGCCATTACATGCAGAAGGAGATCCACGAGCAGCCGCTGGTGGTGGCCCAGACGCTGCAGAGCTATCTGAAGCCGCTGCAGGGCCAGGTGGCCCTGCCGATCCCGGATTTCGATTTTTCTGGCGTGAGCCGGGTGCAGATCGTCGCCTGCGGCACCAGCTATTACGCCGGGATGGTGGCGAGCTATTGGCTGGAACAGTTCGCGCGGGTTCCGGTGGAAATCGATTTCGCGTCCGAGTTCCGCTATCGCGAGCCGGTGCTGGAGGCGGGGGGCCTCGCCCTTTTCATCAGCCAGTCCGGAGAGACGGCCGACACGCTGGCGGCGATGCGGCACGCGCGGGCGGGGGGACAGAAGATTGCGGCCGTCGTGAACGTGCCCACCAGCAGCATGGCGCGCGAAGCGGACCTGTTGCTGCCAACACATGCCGGGACCGAAATCGGTGTGGCCTCGACCAAGGCGTTCACCTGCCAGCTGGCGGTGCTGGCAGCGCTGGCCGCGAACCTGGCGCGGGTGCGCGGGCGGCTGAGCGCCGAGGCCGAGCGCGAGATCGTGACCCACCTGTCCGAGGCGCCGGCGGCGATGAACAAGGCGCTGGCACATGACGAGGCGGTGGCCGAGATCGCGCCGCTGGTCGCGAAGGCCCGGGACGTCCTGTACCTGGGCCGGGGCCCGGATTTTCCCATGGCACTTGAAGGTGCACTAAAGCTGAAGGAAATCAGCTATATTCACGCGGAAGGTTACGCGGCAGGTGAAATGAAGCATGGCCCGATCGCGCTGATCGACGAACATGTGCCGGTGATCGTGCTGGCACCCAGCGGGCCCTATTTCGACAAGACCGTCTCCAACATGCAGGAGGTGCGTGCGCGGGGCGGCAAGGTTATCCTGATTTCGGACGCGGCCGGCGTTGCGGCGGCCGGTGAAGGCTGCATGGCGACGCTGGAAATGCCCAGCGTGCACCCGCTGATTGCGCCGCTCGTCTATGCGATTCCCGTTCAGCTGCTCGCCTATCATGTGGCGGTGCTGAAGGGCACCGACGTAGACCAGCCCCGCAACCTCGCGAAGTCAGTGACGGTGGAGTGAGGGTTTCGGGCGGTTGCCACTGCGGGGCTGTCCGGTTCGAGGCCGATGCGGCCTACGATGCGCGGCTGCTGGACTGCAATTGTTCGATGTGCGCGCAGACGGGCTTCCTGCACCTGATCGTGCCGAAGACAGACTTCCGGCTGCTGCAGGGCGCGGAGGTGCTGCGCGAATATCGCTTCGGAACCGGGACCGCGTGGCATCTGTTCTGTGGAACCTGCGGGATCAAGAGCTTTTATCACCCACGTTCGCACCCGGACGGGATCAGCATCAACGCGCGGGCGCTGGATGACGATAACTGGCGGACGCTGCCGGTGGACGCGTTCGATGGCCGGAACTGGGACGACGCGCGGGCGCGTCTGTCAGACTGAGTGCTTCTGTTCGTTGGCGAGGAGCCGCGAACGGGCCTATGGAACTGCCATGGACTTTGATTTCGATTATTTCGTCATCGGCGCGGGCTCTGGCGGGGTTCGGTCCTCGCGGATTGCCGCCGGCCATGGGGCAAAGGTTGGCATCGCCGAGGAGTTTCGCGTGGGCGGCACGTGCGTGATCCGCGGCTGCGTGCCGAAGAAGCTGCTGGTGATCGGGGCGCACTTCGCCGAGGATCTGGACGACGCGCGGCGCTATGGCTGGACGATTGCGGGCAAGAGCTTCGACTGGCCCACGCTGCGGGACAATGTGCTTGCCGATGTCGATCGACTGAACGGGGCCTATCAGTCGACGCTGGACACCCACAAGGTGGAGACCTTCCTGGCGCGCGCCACGCTGACGGGGCCGAACCGGGTGCAGGTGGGCGACCGGGAGATCACTGCGCGCCATGTGCTGGTGGCAACCGGCGCGCGGCCGATGGTGCCCGACATCCCGGGTGCCGAGCATGGCATCACCTCCAACGAGATCTTCCATCTGGAGCGCCTGCCCAGGCGCGCGATCATCTGCGGTGCAGGCTATATCGCCAACGAGTTCGCCGGGATCCTGCACGAGCTGGGCGTGGACGTGACGCTGGTGGTGCGATCCGACACCTTGCTGCGGGGTTGGGAGCGGTCTCTGGCGGACCGGCTGCTTGCGATCTCTACGGAAAAGGGCATCCAGTTCCGGTTCAACACCGTGCCGGAGCGGATCGAGAAGCGCGCCGACGGCACGTTGGAGATGCTCTGCGCGAACGGCAAGGTTCTGGAGACCGACCTGCTGCTGTGGGCGATCGGGCGGGTTCCCAACAGCGAGGGGCTGGGGCTTGAGGCGCTGGGGCTGACATTGGCGGCCAACGGCGCGATTCCGGTGGATGCCGCCAGCCACACGGCGCTTCCCTGGCTGCACGCGGTGGGCGACGTGACCGACAGGTTGCAGCTGACGCCGATTGCCATCCGCGAGGGCCATGCACTGGCCGACACGCTGTTCGGCGGCAAGGAATGGGTGGTGGACCATAGCTGTGTTCCGTCGGCCGTGTTCAGCCATCCCCCGCTGGCGAGCGTGGGGATGACCGAGTCCGAGGCGCGGAACAAGCTGGGGAATGTGAAGATTTTCACCAGTGATTTCCGTCCGATGAAGAATGTTCTTGCGGGCCGAAATGAACGATGCATCTACAAGCTGGTGGTCGATGAAGCAACCGACCGGCTGGTGGGTGCCCACATGCTGGGGCCGGATTCGCCAGAGATCCTGCAGGCGCTCGCCATTGCGGTGAAAGCCGGGCTGACCAAGGCGCAGCTGGACCAAACGGTCGCACTGCATCCCAGCATGGCCGAAGAGCTGGTGCTGATGCGCTGACCCGGGGCCGGATCAGGCGAGATTGGTGCGGCGGCGGCGCAGCTTGCCGCCCACCATGCCGAAGCCGACGATCATCAACGCCCAGCTTGCGGGTTCCGGCACGGCGTTCAGGCGGAACAGGTGGGTCCAGCCCTGGTTTTCGGCGCTGGCGATCAGATAGCCCCGGCCATCCCGGCTGTCCTGAGCCGAGACGAAAGTCAGGCCCTCGAAATTGGCGAAGGCGCTGCCGGCGGACAGGTCATAGATGAGGCCGTTGAAGATGGGCGCCAGCGGGTTGGAGATATCGAAGGTGGTGATGCAGCATTACTGTTGGTTGACCGTATGGTTGCGGATGCACGACTGGCCGGCGAC
>JBKDAC010000158.1:0-6473 GCA_046316515.1 Sandaracinobacter sp.
ACCCAGAACCACATCCTCTTCACCAACTACCACCGCTACGTTGACGAATTCCTCCGCTGGGCCGTCGCCGAGCTCAAAAAGCCCGCCAGCCGCTACACCGGCCTCAGCTGCTCGGGCGGCACCCTGCTCGACAGCACCACCGCCAGCCCCGAAGCCGCATATACTGACCAGGACGGGCGCGACGGCAGCTGGCGCAAGTTCCAGATGCCCGCCTGGCACCTCATGGCCCCCGACGGTCAGGGCGTCTCCCTCGTCAACATCGGCGTCGGCCCCTCCAACGCCAAGACGATCACAGACCACCTCGCGGTCCTCCGCCCCCAGGCCTGGCTGATGATCGGCCACTGCGGCGGCTTGCGCCCCAGCCAGACCATCGGCGACTATGTGCTGGCCCACGCCTACCTCCGCGACGACCATGTCCTCGACGACATGCTGCCGCCTGAAATCCCCATCCCCGCCATCGCCGAGGTGCAACAGGCCCTTTCTGCCGCCGCCGAAGCCGTCACCGGCCTCGACCACGAGGCCCTGAAACCGCGGCTGCGCACCGGCACCGTCGTCACCACCGACGACCGCAACTGGGAGCTGCGGTTTGGGCTGAGCTCGCGGCGGTTCAACCAGTCGCGGGCGGTGGCGGTGGATATGGAGAGCGCCACCATCGCCGCGCAGGGGTATCGGTTCCGGGTGCCTTATGGGACCCTATTGTGCGTGAGCGACAAGCCCTTGCATGGGGAGATCAAGCTGCCTGGGCAGGCGAATCGGTTTTATGAAGGGGCTATCTCGGAGCATCTGCAGATTGGGATTTCGGCTGTGGAGTTGTTGCGGGAGCAGGGGGGGCGGGTGCATTCTCGGAAGCTGCGGGCTTTTGATGAGCCGCCGTTTCGGTGAGGGGGGATACGCTTAACGCTGTCCTTGCTGCCACACGAAGTTGCTGTAAGGTGCGGGTGTTTCCTACACCGTAACGAGACGATGAACGCGATTTGCGTGCTCATTCATCGTACCTAGAGTGCCAATTACATCAAATAGTGATCTGCCAAACTCATAGGATTTGTCACGCCATCCCGAAGAGTCCTTATCGTATCGCTTCACTGATTCCTTTATCGGTAAGTGAGCGAGCTCCAAGAATTCCGCATATTTTGAAAGAGCGGAATCAATGTGTCGATGCAGTAGTTCATTCGTCTCCTCTTCAGGAAACAATCTCCAATCGGCAATCTTCATTAGTCTCTCAGTTGGTGTTAAGGCAATCATCTCAAATACATCTTCTGGAGAAACTGTTTGAGAGCGCGCGGATACAGCTAAGAGATATATTATTCCTGAGTAACAGGTTAGCATCCGACTAAACTTAAGCCTAAGGTTCTTTATTTTCTGCCGAGAGTCTCCGTCCTTTCGGTTGAATTCATAATTCACGCAGAATGTCCGCCACATTCGAAGTATGTCGTTCATCAAATAGGCGGGAACAAAATCGCCCGGGTGATTCTCAAAATCCTTAAAGTACTTCTGGGTTACTTGCAGGATCGTTTTTTTATAGACGGTGGAGCCTAGTAGGCATTTACTCTCAAGAAGCAGTAGTAGGCGGCCAGTGAGAGTGTTTTCCGAATCATCCGATTGCGACCCCATGTGCTCAACATACGAGTCAATGCGATGTGTCTTTAAGAACTTCCCTCCGCCATCAAATCTGGGCAGTTCGTTCGACTCGGCGACCGATATCAGGCTGTACTTAAGCTTTATCTCAGAGACCTGATCGATTGCCCGTTGAATTTCTCGATCCCGCTCGACAACATCAACAACGATAAAGAGATCCAAGTCGCTAAGGCTGCCAGCCTCGAGCCTGCCGAATGAGCCAGTGGCGTATACGCAGGCCTTGTCTGCAAATACCTTATCCGTTTCTGATAAGTCGCTTTGAACCTTTGCCAACCTCTCTTGAGATTGCGCTCGTACATGTCCAAGCAATTCATGACTCATTCACGCCACCCATCGAAAAAACATTCGCAAATATCTCTGCTTGTTCAAGGGCATCATCAAGTGCGTGATGCGTATGCTGCCTTGTCGATCTAACAAGCTCTGGTATCCTGGACCTGCCCGAGCTGCTGATCATGCGTCCGAACTTAACAGCTAGAGCGGTTTTTATATCAAACCCTCGGGAATATCCAAACGGGGAGCCAGTCTCTGAAAACTGAACGAAATACCAGTAAAGCCAAGACCAATCAAAGCTAAGTGGATAGGCCACAATGACCGGGGAGCCGATGCCGGCAATCTGGTGCACCCATTCAGCCGCCTCGGTCATGGCAACCGCTGGGTCAGCGCCCTCCACAAGCAGTCTGCGCCTATCTAACCCGTTTACATCTAAAGCTTCTTGCTCGAACTTTTCAGAAATCGGCCGAAGCTCGGTGTAGAAGGTCTTTTCAAATGCGGGTGGCCTGAAGAACGTTCTACCATCGTATGCTCCAGCGTAAGCGAGGGCAAACGAGAGCATGGAAAATGAACCCGGAATTGGGCCATCTGTTTCCACGTCCGCAGAGAAGTAGACATCGTAGCCTCGTTGGGCATTGCTAGGATAGCCTTGTACGACCCTGAGCGCTCGATCATGCGGCAAGACAGCATCCCCTTCGTCGCCCAACAAATGAGACGGCAGGTTCGCGCGATCGAGTCTACCAAACGTCATGCTGGCTTCCTGAACTAGTTGACCGTGGTTCTCAAGGTGCGAACGAGGCGGGTCGTTGCTAAGCGATGTTGTTTTGGAGGCCGCGCGGCCAAGCCGCGCGAGTCCGCCAAAGAACCAGAAGCAGAAACAAGAAAGGGCGGGCAAAGCCCGCTGGCGTCGGACGGGTTCGCGGGCGGACCGCCCACGCCCCGCCGGCCGGGCCTTCGGCGTCTCGCCGATCAGCGCTGCGCGCTAACGGCGTGCGCCTGCAGCCTGTCCTACACCCCCATTTTTTGCCTATCCTTTCCCAGCTCTTTCCACCGTCCGTCCCCGCATCGCGCCCCTTCGGTTTAAGGGCGTCCCTCGCGCGCGTATGTGTGCGCGTACGTGTGCGCACGCGCCCGCACCCCTGAACCCCCGTGACCTTCCTGACCTTTCGCCCCCCCGGCCCAGCCCGAAGCCACCAGGAAAACGGCCCAGCGGCAAGCCGCCCGAGCCCGTCTGGCGTCAGAGAGACACGAAAAAGGCAGGCCAAGCCCGCGCGTCGAACGTGCCGTTCGCCCAGGCCGCCCGCCCGCCACGCCGCCGACGAGTCAGCGAACCAGTGCCGCACACCGCTCGCTGCCGCCTCCCGCAGTGGCGCACCACAGACAGCAAAGATGGGCACTCAGATCATTGGGAAATTTGCGACTAGGTGTTTAGTCCCGGCATCTGGTGGATCGGTTTAACGATGAACCGGTCTCGCTCTGAAGTCCAGATTTTGGCGATATACTCGTAGGGCGTTAGGCCGCTGCGCATTGGCCGGCCCCTGTTCCGGCGCACGCCGGTTGACGGCGCCTGTCGCGGCGGCATAACAAGACAGTCAATCCTGTCTGCAAACTTGAAGAGTGCAATGGCGACTGTGACGCAGATCCGATCGACAGAAGGACAGCGGCAGCAGCCAACGCAGGCAGAACCCCTGCCGATCACGGCCGGCGCTTCGTTGCGGCCGGAAGCACCGATCCGGAGACCGTCTTGACCCTTTTCTCCCACATTGGCGCGCAGGACGACACGCAGTGACAGGGCTGCGCCTGCCCAATCGACCGGACGCGGCCGCCATCGACGCGCTGGTGACCGATGTGCTTGCCGAAGCGACGCTGGCCGAAAAGGTCGGCATGATGTCGGGCAAGGGCTTTTTCCGGGCCTTTGTCGAGGACGGAAAGGTCTGGGGTGCGCGCCCCTATCGCGCCGGCGGCGGGATCGAGCGGCTGGACGTGCCGACGCTGTTCTTCACCGATGGCCCGCGCGGGGTTGCCCGCGGCCAGTCCACCTGTTTCCCCTGCACCATGGCGCGCGGCGCCAGCTTCGATGTCGATCTGGAGCGCCGGATCGGCGAGGCGATGGCGATCGAGATCCGCGCCCAGGGCTGCAACCTGTCGGGCGCGGTCTGCGTGAACCTGTTGCGCCACCCCGGCTGGGGCCGGGCGCAGGAAACCTATGGCGAGGATCCTGTGCATCTCGCCGAAATGGGGATCGCCCTGGGGCTCGGCCTGCAGGCCCATAATGTGATCGCGACAGTGAAGCATTTCGCCGTCAACTCGATCGAGAACAGCCGATTCAAGGTGGATGTGCAGGTGGACGAGCGCGCGCTGCACGAGGTCTATCTGCCGCATTTCCGCGAAATCCTGGACGCCGGCGTGATGAGCGTGATGAGCGCCTACAACAAGCTGAACGGCGAATATTGCGGCCAGCATCGCGGCCTGCTCACCGACATCCTGCGCGGCGAATGGGGCTTCGACGGCTTCGTCCATTCCGACTGGGTGCGCGGCGTCTATACCACCTATGGCGCATCTGCCGGCCTCGACATCGAAAACCCCGAGCCGCTTGTCTGGGGCGAAAAGCTGCTGGCAGCGGTCGAGGGGGGCCAGGTGGAGCCAGCAGTCATCGAGACCGCCTGCCGTCGGATCCTGACCACCCTCTACCGGTTCACGACCGCAGAGGACCCGCTGCCCGCCTATCCCGAAAGCCTGGTCTCCAGCGCGGCGCATGTGGCGCTGGCGTGCGAAGCGGCCGAGAAATCCGCAGTGCTGCTGGAAAACCGGGGCGCGCTGCCCCTTGCCAGGAAAAATGTGCGACGGCTGGCGGTGCTCGGCCGCCTCGCCGCCCGCGAGAATACCGGGGACCATGGCTCGTCCCGCGTGCGCCCGCGCCACACAGTGACCGCGCTGGAAGGCCTGCGCTGCCATCTGGGCGCCGACGCGATCCTGGAGGGCGACGAGGACGACCTGCCGGCGGCTGCAGCCGCAGCGGCTGCCGCCGACGCCGGTGTCCTGGTCGTCGGCACCACCGCCGACGAGGAGGGCGAATATATTCCCGGCGACATCAACCTGGGGCAGGAAGCGACCGCCATCGACGCGGCGCGCAAATCCCATGCGCCGCACCGTGCGCGCGGCGGCGACCGGCGCGATCTCGGCCTCCCGGCAGCGCAGGTCGCGCTGATCAAGGCAGCCGCTGCTGCTGCCTCCGGCAAGCCGGTCATCGTCGTCATCGTCTCCGGCTCGGCCATCCTGATCGAGGATTGGCGCGCGGACGCGACCGCCATACTTCAGACCTTCTACTCCGGCATGGAGGGTGGCACGGCCCTGGCCCGCCTCCTTTTCGGCGAGGTGTCCCCATCGGGGCGTCTTCCCTTCACCCTCGCACGGGATCCGGCCCATTATCCCGCTTTCGATCCCGACGCGGACAGCGTGGTCTATGATCTGTGGCACGGCTATCCAAAGCTGCTGAAGGAGGGTGTCGCACCCCGCCACGCCTTCGGTCACGGCCTGTCCTACAGCCGCTTTGCCACCCGCGCGCTGAAGGCCCGACGCAGGGGCGACACGCTCACTGTCTCCATTGCCGTCACAAACCAGGGCCCGATGCCTGCCGCCCATGTCGTCCTGCTATTTGCCGAGGCGCCCGCGCGCCTTGCCGATCGCTGGCCCCGCAAGCTCATCGGCTTCGTCCGCGCCGATCTCGCCGCGCATGAAACCCGCATCCTGGAAACCGCCATCCCGCTGCAGCGCTTGCACATCCGCGACGGGGGCTGCTGGCATCTGGAGCCCGGCTCCTACCGCATCCTCGCCTGCGCCGACGCCGCAGACCCGCAGCCGCTCGAAACCATGGTCAGGCTATGACCAGCGGCCTGTCCATCGACGCCGATATCCATATCGATACTGATCACCGGCATGTCTGGGCCATCCTCACTGACTTTGCCGGCTATGCCCGCTGGAACCCCTATATCGTGGCGGTCCACGGGCAATTTGTGCCCGGGTCCGACCTCCGTCTCAGGTCAGTGCACATCCCCGGCAAGGCCCCCACCGACGGCATCGTGACGCTGGTTGCAGCCGATTCCCCCGAGATGCGCTGGGAAGGAGGCCACCCGGACCACTCCATCCTGAAGGGCGATCATCAGCTTCATCACGGTCTCCATCAGACGTGTGATGTTATGATGTTTTGACAGGGCTGGCCAGAGGCGGCAGCGAGCTCTCGGTTGACGAGGCAGGTTCGCCCGGTGCCGATCTGACTTTATCGATCACATCGACCTTGTTGCGTTTGCATCTGTTCCGCAAGCGTAGCTGATGAGCCGGACCGGACTCGGCCGCTGATGTCGGGCATCCGGGACGTCCTGCTGGCGCGCACCGCTTTCAATGAACGGGTGCGCGCCAGCCTGCGCCGGACTAGAGCGTTTTCCGATCAGTTTGCATCATATCCGCAGGAGCTGAAGTAGTTGGCGCATTCGGTGGGCTGGAAGATGTCGACGAGCTTGCCGATGAGGTCCCAGAGGCCGCTGACGGTGCGCTCGCCTTCTTTTCGCAGC
>JBKDAC010000159.1:0-897 GCA_046316515.1 Sandaracinobacter sp.
CAATGAACGTCAGGTCATACCCCTGGTCGCCCGCCCAGGCGACCATGTCCGGAATCTCATCCGCGTTCAGCCCCTTCAGCGCCACCATGTTCAGCTTCACCGACAGCCCGGCGTCTCGCGCAGCCGCGATCCCCGCCAGCACCGGCGCCAGATCGCCCGTCCGCGTGATCTGCCGGAACCGCACAGGGTCCCGCGTCTCCAGGCTCACCTTCACCCGCCGCACCCCGGCCGCAAACCGCGGCTCGGCAAAGCGCGCCAGCTGGCTGCCATTGGTCGTCAGCGTCAGCTCGTCCAGCCCCCCCCCTTTGCTGGTGGACGGGCCGAGATGCCGCTTCAGCCCCTGCACCAGCTCCAGAAAGCCCTTCCGCACCAAGGGCTCGCCCCCCGTCAGCCGAATGCGCGAAACGCCGCGCGCCACGAACGCCGACGCCACCGCATCCAGCTCCTCCAGCGTCAACACCTCGGCCTTGGGCAGGAATTCCATGTCCAGCGGCATGCAATAGGCGCAGCGGAAGTCACACCGATCCGTCACCGACAGCCGCACATAGCTGATCCGCCGTCCGAACCCGTCGATGAGGGGGCGCTCGCTCATGATCTGTCATGTAGGGGCCCCCGCGCCCCGCCGGAAGCGCGAAAATAGGCGAGGGTGGCGCGAACACCGCAGGCAAGCAAACGCAAGGGCTCCGCCCCTGCACCCCGGCAGGGAACTGCGTCCCCTGCACCCCAGGAGTTGTTGCCCAACCAAACGGCAGTTTCGGGGCCGATTCTGTTGAAAAACTCTTGGCTTGATGTGTAGTTAAGTATCTGATTCAGTACGCATCTGCTTGGTAGGGGATGCGGTGATGATGGGCGAGCGTTGCGTTGATCAGGCGGCGTTGTTCTACGCGTTCTCGCTTG
>JBKDAC010000160.1:0-4194 GCA_046316515.1 Sandaracinobacter sp.
TTCCCGAAGATCGTTCGAATAGGGCCTCGCCATCTCATGCCGACCTCCAACCCAGCAATCAGGGTGAATCAGAAATCAGACGCCTTGGAAATCCCAAATCGATTCAGTCACAACGCAATCGAGTCTAAGGGTCACCCAGACCTGAACCTGCTTGTCGGGCACCCGGCAGGGCGCGCCGCAACCGATCGCGCGTTCGGGGTGAAACCCCTAGGCTTTCAGCTCGCGCGCCAGCGCCTTGCGGGTCTTCTCTCCATAGGGCGGCTTGAAGCCCGCAAGCCCGGCTAGGTCCAGCTTCGGCTGGCGATAGATGCTCTTCGGATGGCTGAAGGCCTTGAAGCCGTCGAACCCGTGGTAATTGCCCATGCCGGCCGGCCCGATCCCGCCAAAGGGCAGGTCCTCCACCGACACGTGGAACAGCACGTCATTCACCGTTACGCCGCCCGAGATCGTGCGGTCGAGCACGTGCCGCTCCTCGGCCTGATCCGTGCCGAACCAGTAGAGCCCGAGCGGCCGGTCCTTGGCGTTGATGTAGCCGATCGCCTCGTCCACCGTCTTGTAGCGCTTGATCGGCAGCACCGGCCCGAAAATCTCTTCCTGCATCACCGTCATCTCGTCGGTGGGATTGCGGATCAGGGTCAGCGGCATCTTGTTGGTGTTCTGCTTCGAGAAATCCTCGTTGCCGGGGTTTACCTCCACGATCTCGGCACCCTTGGCGCGGGCATCCTCGATATGCGCCTCCAGCCGGTCGCGGTGCCGCTTGGAGATCACGCTGGTGTAGTCGTCGTTCGCCAGCAGCGTGGGGTACATTCGCGCGGTCGCGGCCTTCAGCCCTTCGACCACCTCGTCCTCCTTCTCGTCGGGAACCAGCAGGTAATCCGGCGCCAGGCAGATCTGGCCCGCATTCATCAGCTTGCCCATCGCCACCCGCTCGGTCGCCTGCGCCAGATCGGCGGAGCGGCCGAGGATGGTGGGCGACTTGCCGCCCAGCTCCAGCGTCAGCGGCACCAGGTTCCTAGCGGCCGCCGCCATCACGTGCCGCCCGATCGAGGTCGCGCCCGTGAAGATCAGATGGTCGAACGGCAGCTCGGAAAAAGCCATGCCCAGTTCGGGCCCGCCGGTCACCACCGCCACTTCGGCCTCGTCGAAATACTGTGCGATCGCGGCCTTCATCAGCTCGCTCGTCGCCGGTGTGAACTCCGAGGGCTTGATCATCGCCCGGTTGCCCGCCGCCAGCACATTGGCGAGCGGCGCGAAGGTCAGGTTCACCGGGAAGTTCCAGGGCGAAATGATGCCGACCACGCCCTTGGGTTGCCACTCCACCATCGCCTTCGCGCCAAGCAGCCCCAGCGGGAAGTCGAGTTTGCGCTTCTCGGGCGCCATCCACTGGTCCACATGCTTCAGCGCATGCTTCAAGGGCTTCACCGAGGCCAGGACGTCGGTCACTAGGCTCATCTCGCTAGAGCGATGGCCGAAATCATCGGACAGCGACGCCACGAAGCGATCCTTATATTCCAGCACCAGCTTCAGCGCCCGGGTCAGCCGGTCCTTGCGGATGGCGGCGCCCACGGGCAGCTCGGCATGGAAGGCATCGCGCTGCCGCTTCAGCAGGTTCTGCATGGCGGCGGTGTCACGGGCGATTGCGTCGGCTGCAATGGTCATGGTCGGCTCCCCGTATCTCTTCTTCAAGGCCTTGGATTGCGGCGAACATAGGGGCAGCCGGAATGCGCGCAAACCTGTCTGAGAAGAGAAGGGGGGCTGGCAAACACCATTATATCACGAAACCGCAGCATCCCGACGATGGCCAGCAAAAAGAGAGCATACACTTGACCGAACAGCATCCGCCATTCGAGGTCCGGTTTCTCTGCAACAGCAACTGCGGCCGCTTGCTGTTCGCCGCGGCGATCCTCAACCGCAAGGGCGATGGCCTGCTCCGGGCCAATTCGGGCGGGGCCCGGCCGGCAGAGGCGGCAAACCCGATCGCGATCGACAGCCTCGGCAAGCTGGGCCACGACACCACTGCGCTGATGCCCAAGAACTGGGGCATCTTCCGCGAGCCCGGCGCCCCGCAGTACGATTTCATCTTCACCGCGTGCGACGAGGCCGCGTGCGAACCCTGCCCGGCCTGGCCCGGAGATCCGATGCACGCCCACTGGGGCATACCCGACCCGACCCGCTTCGTCGGCAGCGAGGCCGAAACCTACGCCGTCTATGAAGAGGCCTACCGCATGCTGCTGCAGCGCGTCCGCCTGTTCACCACCCTGCCAATCCGCGAACTCGACCGGATGAGCCTGCATGGGCAAGCTGCACGGGATCGCCGGCTAGCTCAGATCCGCTCCAGCGCCTCGGCGTGCACCCGCGCGTCGCCGGCCGCCAGAACCTGCCCCTCGCTCGCGAGTGTCAGCGGCCGTCCCCGCCAGTCGGTGATCAGGCCGCCGGCGCCCTCGATGATCGGCACCAGCGCCGCCCAGTCATAGGGCTTCAGATTCTCTTCCATCACCAGGTCCAGGTGGCCCGCCGCCAGCAGCCCGTAGTTGTGGCAGTCCCCGCCGAACATCATGTCGGCCACCGACCGCCCGACCCGCTGGAAACTCGCGTGCCCTGCGGCCGAGAAGACGAGCGGATGGGTGGAGGCCGCCCGCGCGGCCTTCAGCCCGGCGCAGCTGCGCGTCCGGATCGTCTTCCCGTTGAGCACGGTTCGCGGCTGGCCGACCGTGCACCCAAGCCAGCGGTCGCCGGCAGCGCCTGCCGACAGGAAGCCAAGGATCGGCCGCCCGTCCTCGACCAGCGCGATCAGCGTGCCATAGAGCGGGCGCCCGGCGATGAAGCCCCGCGTCCCGTCGATCGGGTCGATCACCCACACCCGCCCGGTCCGGCCGCGGCTGATCCCATACTCCTCGCCATAAATCCCGTCGCCCGGCCGGTCGGTTGCCAGCAGATCGCGGATCACCGTCTCCGCGGCCCGGTCGGCGGCCGTCACGGGCGAGAAATCCGCCTTCTGCTCGATCGCTGAATTGCTTCGGAAGAAGGGCGCGACCGCCCGGTCGGCTGCAGCTGCCAGCTGCTGAATCAGGATGATGTCCGCCTCGACCGTCATGCCCGGAACTCGGCCTCGATATGGGCCCGGTCCGCGTCAAGTCGCGGTGCGGGCGCACGGACGGCGGGGTCGGCATGGGCCGACAGTTTCACCGGATTACCGGCCACCTTCAGCGGGCGCCCTTCGGGCGTCGCCGTCTCCACCAGCATGTTGCGCGCCGCCACCTGCGGCATGGCCAGCGCCTCGCCAACCGTGTTCAGCGGCCCTGCCGGAATGGCCGCCGCGCCCAGAACGCCCAGCCATGTGGCGGCCGGTGCCGTCAGCAGGCGCGCTTCCACCGCGTCGGCAAGGGCTTTGGCATGCACCGTCCGGCTCTCGTTGCTGTGGAAGCGCGGGTCGGCGATCAACGCATCCAGCCCAAGGGCGCGGCAGCAGCTGGCCCACAGCGCATCATTGCCCGCTGCAATCACGATCGGCCGGTCCGCACAGCGAAACGCCTGGAAGGGCGTGATCGAAGGATGCCGACTGCCCAGTGGCCCGGGGCTTTGCCCGGTCACCTGGAACCGGGCAATCGCATTCTCCAGTATGGCGATCTGGCAGTCCAGCATGGCCACGTCCACCTTCTGGCCATGCCCCGTGCGCGCGCGGTCGATCAGCGCCGCCTCGATCCCGATCACGGTGAACAGCCCGGCCGTGATGTCGCCCAGCGAGGTGCCAACACGCGTCGGCTCCGAACCGGCATGCCCCGTGATCGACATGATGCCTCCCATCGCCTGCACGATAAGGTCATAGGCCGGGCGCTGGCTGTCGGGGCCCGTGTGCCCGAAGCCCGAGGCCGCCGCATAGATCAGCCGTGGAAAGCGGTCATGCAGGGCTGCAAATCCATATCCCAGCCGCTCCATCGCACCGGGACGGAAATTCTCGACCAGGATATCGGCCCTGGCCAGCAACGCTTCAAAAAGCGCCCGGTCCGCGGCCGCCTTCAGATCCAGCGCGAGTGATTCCTTGCCCCGGTTCACGCTGGTGAAATAAGCGCTGTCGCCCGGCGCGGCGAACGGCCCGATCGCCCGGCTGTCGTCGCCCGTCTCCGGCGCCTCCACCTTGATCACCCGCGCACCCAGGTCCGACAGCAGCATGGTCGCATAGGGTCCGGCCAGCAC
>JBKDAC010000161.1:0-5464 GCA_046316515.1 Sandaracinobacter sp.
CGGCATAGCTGCGCACGATGATGTCGAACAGCAGCAGATGCCCGCCGCTCGTCAGGAACAGGACCCAGGTCAGCAGCGCGAACAGCGCCGACAGCACGGGCGCCTGCGGCATCGACGGGTCGATCGTGGTCGCAAAACCCAGCCCCATGGATTGCGCCAGCCAGTCGCCCGCCACCAGCGCCGCGGCAAAGGCGGCATGCAGCGCCAGCGCCACCACCAGCCCGATCAACAGCTCGCCCGCAACCGCCGCCATGCCGGGCGCCCCCAGCAGATCGGCCGGAACCTGCGGCGGCGCCGTCGTTCCCAGCGCCAGCCAGCCAATGGCGCCCGCCAGCCCCACCCGGATCCGCACCGGCAGCAGCTGCCCGCCCAGCGTCGGCAGCAGCGCCAGCGCAGCCCCCGTCCTCAGCGACGCGAACAGCAGCTCCAGCACGAACCGCTCGGGCGCCAGGGCCGTGGCTGCGTCCAACGCCATCAGCGCGCCAGCAGGGGGATCGCCGCCGCCGCCTCGCGGAAGAAATCCACCAGAAGCCCCCCGGTAATCCCGCCGAACAGCACCAGCGCCAGGAACACCCCCACCAGCTTGGGCACAAAGCTCAGCGTCGCCTCCTGGATGGAGGTCGCCGCCTGCAGCAGCCCCACCATCAGCCCGATGATCAGCGCCGGCACCAGCGCGGGCAGCGACGCCAGAACCAGCACCCACACGGCCCGCGCCGCGGTGTCGTACAGAAGGTCGTCCCCCACCCGATCAGCCCGAAAAGCTGCGCGCCAGAGAGGCCGTTACCAGCGCCCAGCCATCCACCGCCACGAACAGCATCAGCTTGAAGGGCAGGGCGATCATCACCGGCGACACCATCATCATCCCCAGCGCCATCAGCACGCTTGCCACCACCAGGTCGATCACCAGGAAGGGCAGGAACAGCAGCACGCCGATCTGGAACGCCGTCTTCAGTTCCGAGGTCGCAAAGGCCGGCAGCAGGATGCGCATCGGCACCTCCGCCTCGCTGGCGAACGGCTTCGCGCCGGCAAGGTCGGCAAACAGCTTCAGGTCCGTCGTGCGCGTATGCTGCATCATGAACCCGTGCAGGATGTCGCCCGCCCGCCCGATTGCCTGCTCGGCCGGCATCCGGTTCGCCACGAACGGCTGCAGCGCCTGCGCGTTGATCTCCGCCAGCCAGGGCTGCATCACGAAGAAGGTCAGGAACAAGGCCAGCCCGACCAGCAGCTGGTTGGGCGGGGCCTGCTGCAACCCGATCGCCTGTCGCAGGATCGCCAGCACGATTACGATCCGCACGAATGCCGTCATCATCAGCAGCACCGACGGCAGCAGCGTCAGCAGCGTCATCAGCAGCAGCACCTGCAGCGACAGTGAAAAGGCCGTGCCCTTCTCCCCCCCCGCCAGCGCGATCAGCCCCCCCAGCGCGGATGGCTGCGCCCCATCCTGCGCCATCACCGGCTCGGCAGAGATGATCAGCGTCAGACAGCCCGCCAGGAACAGCAGCCAGTACCGCACCCACCGGGCGGACAATGCCCCCCTCACCGCACAGTCCCGGCAGCCGGCAGCAGGCCGGGCGCCTCTGCCGGTGCCAGCAGGGTGATGGACTGCCCGGCCACCCCCACCAGATGCGCCCGCCCGTCGAACCGGATCACCGCCAGCCTTGCCGACGGCGAAATGGCGCGCACGTCCAGTACCTCCAGCAGCCCGGCCTCGCCCGCCTGCCGCCCCATCGCCAACCGCCCCATGGCCGGCAGCATCGGCAGCCGCAGCCGCCCTCGCCCCTGCCCCTGCCCCTGCCCCTGCCCCTGCCGCATCACCCAAAGGCACAGCACCGCCAGCGCACAGACCAGCGGCAGCGCGATCGCCAGCCGCATCAGGAACTCGCCCAGCATCAGCCCGCCCCTCCCGTCGGTGTCACGATCTCCAGCAGTCGCACGCCATAGCGGTCGCCCACTGCTACGATCTCGCCCCGCGCAAAGGGCTTCCCATTCACCAGCACCGACACCGGCTCGTTCGTCATCCGGTCCAGCGCCAGCAACTGCCCCGGCTCCACGGCCACCAGGTCCTTCAGCGCAATGCGCAGACTGCCCACCTCCACCGTCAGCGACAGCTCGATCCCGGCGAACTGGGGCAACAAGGCCGCCCGCTGCGACCGCTCCTGCTTGCCGCCTCTGCCGCCTCCGCCGCCGCTCCCGCCGCTCCCGCCTCCGCCGCCTCCGCCGCCGCTCCCGCCGCCGACACCCGTGTCTGCGGCGGCCTGGGCCCGGTCTTCGTCCTCTGCCACATCCGATCTGCGGCGCTGCCACGGCACCGCCTCCGCATCGGCCGAACCCACATCCGCTGTCGCCGGCGCACCGATCTGCATCTCGCCGGCCTCGGGCCCCTCATCATCCTCGAACGACATGGTCAGGTGGATCGGGTTGCCGCCATCCTGCCCCAGCGGGCCCCGGATGGGCATCTGCCCCTTTGGAGGAACTGCGTTCATTGGTCTGGTCCCGGTTCAGCGGCTGGCGGAATGAAGGCACGCGCCGGAAGCCGCGCAATCCGCCGCCCGGCGGCCAGCACGTCCAGCGTCTGCAGCGGATCGATCGGGATGATGTCTCCGGCCGCCAGCTGTCCGAACTGCTCCAGGGACATGCGCCGCTCGGCAATGCGCAGCGCGACCGGAAGCTCCAGGTCGAACGCGCGGGCCAACGCCGCCCGGCGGAACTGCCCCACATCCGGCGCGGGCGGTGCCGGCTGCACCGGCCGTGCCGTCTCCAGCAGCAGCAGCATCGCGCAGCCATGCCCGTCCACGTCCAGCGACAGTGCAAGCCGATGCCCGCCGGGCAGGCCATGCGCCCGCGAAGGCAGCCGCGGGCTGCCGCCAACCGCCTGCTCCACCGAGCCCAGCGCTGCAGCCAGCGCCGTCGACACCGTCCGGCACAGC
The DNA here is from genome assembly GCA_046316515.1 of Sandaracinobacter sp. GTDB lineage: Bacteria > Pseudomonadota > Alphaproteobacteria > Sphingomonadales > Sphingomonadaceae > Sandaracinobacteroides. The sequence continues at coordinate 2,928 of JBKDAC010000161.1, forward strand.
GCCACCCACGAGGCACTTCCCGGCGGCAGGACCGCCAGGTCGGCACCCCGGGCGGTCGCCGCGTCCGACGCTCGCGCCCCGAACAGGCGTTCCAGCAACAGGGCCGCCACCTCGGGCGCACACCCCGCATGAACCGCCTCCAGCCCGCCCGCGCCGCCCGGCGCCAGGGGAACGCTGCCCAGCAGCACGGCCGTTTCGCTGTCGCCGCCCATCACGTCGTCACGCGCCCGCGCGGCCGTCACGCGCAGCCCCATGCGCCGCGCCAGCTCGGGGCCGAACGCCGCCGCCAGGCCCGGCACATCCAGGCCCTTGCCGGGGTCGGGCGCGACCGCCTCGACGGGCGGGCCCACCTGCGGCCAGATGATGGAGCGTGCCACCTGCCCCCCCTTATTGCAGGATGAAACTGGTCAGGAACACATCGTCCACCCCGGCGATGCCGCTCTTGCGCTGGAGAACGTCGTTGATCCCCAGCCGCATCCGCCGCGCCAGCGCCTCGCGCCCGGCTGCGGTCGACAGCTCGGCTTCCGACGTATCGGTCAGCACGCCCAGCACCTCGGCCACAATCGCGACCCGGTGCCGCTCCACCGCCTCCACCACCGGCTGACCGCCCTGGGTGGAAATCGCGATCTTCACCTGCACGAAGCGGCCGGTGTCCTTCAGATTGGCCGTGAAGGGCGTGGGGATTTCCACATATTCCAGCGGGGCCACCTCCGGCGCAGATGCTTTCTCGTCCGCCGGCATCGGAACCAGCGTCGGCACGAACAGTGCGCCAGCGGCGCCCGCGACTGCCCCGCCCACAAGCAGGATCAGCGGCACCAGCAGACGCGCCACAAGGGATTTCCGGGGTGGTGCCTCGGTAGGCGCGGCAACTGCATCAGCCATGGGAAGCCCCCCCTGTGCGCGGTCTGTCTGCGGGGTCATGCATATCGGTCGATCCTGCGGGCAGAGCCGGCGGCATCGCCGCCCGACCCCCAAGTGAAATCCGTGCCGTCGGTGGCGGGGGCCACCGACGGAGCCAGCATCAGGCGCACCAGGCCGGCCTCGCGGCGATCGGCCGGATCGTCGCCCTGGCCCGGCTGACCCCGGCCCGCCCGGCCCTGGTCCGCGCTGCCGCCACCGCCATCCTCCGCCTCAAGGCTGCCGTCCTGCCACGGCTCGCTCCGGGCGGTGTCCGCCTGCGCGCCGCTGTCCGAAAACATGCCTTGCAAGGCGCCATCGCGCACGTCCGATCCGGCCGCTGCATCCAACTCTCCCGCGCGCAAGAAGCCCCTCTCGAACCCGGCGCTGCCCCCCTCGCCGCTTCTTTGGCGTTCGCCATCTGCCATCATGTCGGCGCGAAGCTCCACACGGATCGCGTCCACTTCGGTTCCGATCTGTGCCAGCTCGGCCCGCAGCTCGTCCGTCGCTGCCCGCAGCCGGTCGCGCAGCTCCGTGGTCGCAGCGGCAATGCGCACGTCCAGCCGCCCGCCGCCGGACGCGTCGCTGTGCCCCACCATCACGTCGGCCGGCGCAGCCTGTTCCGCCGTGGGCGGCTGGTGGCTGCCGGCGGCCTCGGCCGTCCGCCCGGCCTCTCCCGCCGAATTCCGCGTCGTCACCACCTCCAGCGCAAAGGCAGGCGGCTGCTGGCCTCCCGCCTGCCCGGTACTGGCCGCCCGCCGCGCCTCAGGCGTTGCCGGCGCAGACGGCGACGCGGTCCGGTCGCCCGCAGCTGCCGCCGCCGCAGGCTGCCGATTGCCCCGCGGCACCTGGCCCGGCTGCGCCTGTGTTGCATTCGGCCGGGCCCCAGCGTCCGCCTGCGGTCCACCCGCCGATGCGCTGTCCGTGGCCATCTCAAGGCCGCGTTCGGCTGCCGGCACAGGCGCGGCTGCCCGATCCGGCTGCGGGGTGCGGCCCCCAGCTCCCTCGGGCTGGCCCGGCCGCCCGGGCATCTGGGCCGCCTGCGCCACCTGTGCAGCCGCCTGCGGCACCGCGCGTGCGGCCCCGGCTGTCCCGTCCGCCGCCACCGGCCCGGTGGCCTCCGCGGGCGGTGCGTCTGCTGCCACCACACCCCGGGCCCCGGCTGCCATCGGCGCATCCGCCGCAAAAATTGGCGCCGCCTCGGCCTGCCCCACCGGTGCCAGCGTCGGCATCAGCGCCATCATCCCCGCCACCGGATCGGGCACGCCCGGCCCCTCGGCAACCCTGTCATCCACGTCACGAAAGCGCGACGCCGGCGTCCGCACGCCCCGCTCGGCTGCCGCCGGCCCTGCTGCCTGCGGCAGATGAAACCGCTGCCCCCGCCGGCCTGCCGGGCGGCTGCCGGCCAGCTGCAGCTCGATCACGTCCGGTGCGCCGGTCGGTTGAACGCCTGTCATGGCCTGTTTCCTTTCGTCGGGATGGTGGTGGGCGTGGTCGAGGTCTTTCTGGCCGGGGTCAGGTCGGCGATCTTCTGCTCGGCGGCTGTGGCCGCCCGGCGCCGGGCCTCCAGCAGCCGTTCCGACAGCCCGTCGGCCCGGGCCGATGCGGTTCGCAGCCGGCGTTCGGCAGCAGTCCTGTCC
>JBKDAC010000162.1:0-2331 GCA_046316515.1 Sandaracinobacter sp.
ACCGACACGCCGGCGCTCCACGCCTGGATTTCAGCCGCCGTCAGCGATTTCGGCCGGCTGGACGGCATTATCAACAACGCCGGCCTGTCGGTGATCGCGCCCTTTGCCGATTGCCCCGAAGCGGATTTCGACCGGGTGATGGCGGTGAACTTCGACGCGGTGGTCAAGGGGTGCCGCCTGGCGCTGCCCCATATCCCGCGCCCGGGCCGCCGGCGGCAAGCCGGGGTGGATCGTGAACATTTCCAGCGTGTTCGGCATGATGGGCTATCCCACGCAAAGCGCCTATAACGCCTCGAAATATGCCGTGCGCGGGCTGAGCGAGGCGCTTCACATCGAACTGCAGCAGACCGATCCGTCGATCCATGTGATCCGGGTGCATCCGGGTGGCATCAAGACAAATGTGGCGAAGAATGCGAAGCTGGTGGCGCATCTGCCGGGAACGCCTGACGACCTGGACAGTGCCGCCGAATTCGAGAAGGCAGCCCGGACGACGCCGGAGGACGCCGCTGAGACGATCATCCGGGGGATGGAGAAAGGCCAGCACAGGGTGCTGATCGGCCCTGACGCGCATTTCATCGATTGGATGGTCCGGCTGTTCCCTGTGACCTACATGAAGCGGATCGGGTTGTTCCTGGGTGGAAAGAGCAATTGAAATTCGCCCATTTTCCTCCATCTAGTGCGGCATGAACCAGACACGCACTTTCATGCTTATGGCCGCCATGGCGGCCCTGTTCATGGGGATGGGATTCCTGATCGGCGGGCGATCGGGCGCGATGATCGCGTTCGTTGTTGCGGCCGGCATGAACATATTTGCCTATTGGAACAGCGACAAGATGGTGCTGCGCATGCACCGGGCGCAGGAAGTGGGGCCGGGGCATCCCCTGCATGCAATCGTGGAGCCGCTGGCCGCGCGCGCCGGCCTGCCGATGCCGAAGGTCTATATCGTGGAGCAGGACCAGCCCAACGCCTTTGCGACGGGCCGCAACCCCGAGAATGCGGCCGTGGCGGCAACGACCGGGCTGATGCGAATGCTCGACCGGGACGAGGTGGCCGCCGTGATGGCGCATGAACTGGCCCATGTGAAGAACCGCGACACGCTGGTGATGACGGTTACGGCAACCCTTGCCGGCGCGATTTCCATGCTGGGCAATTTCGCCTTCTTCTTCGGCGGTAACCGCGAGAATGGCCAATCCAATGCGCTGGTGGCTATTGTCGCCATGATTGTGGCGCCGCTGGCCGCCAGCCTGGTGCAGATGGCGATCAGCCGGACGCGCGAATATGGCGCCGACGAGATGGGCGCCGATATCAGTGGCCAGCCGCTGAAGCTTGCCTCGGCACTGGCCAAGCTGCAGGGTGCGGCCCGCCAGATCCCCAATCCGGTCGCCCAGGCGAACCCGGCTGCGGCCTCGCTCTATATCATTTCGCCAGGACTGGGCGGCGTGACCGACAGCCTGTTCAGCACGCACCCCGCCGCCGAGAACCGGATTGCCGCGCTGGAAGCGATGGCCGGCAGTGCCCTCGCCGACCAGCCCTCTCTGGCGGCGGAGCCCTGGCCCATGCGTGAGGCTGATGCCGAGCGGCGGCCGAGCGCGCTGGGACTTGGCCAGACGAGACGCCGCAATCCCTGGGGCTGACCCATCCCGTCTGTAAGGCAGGAGCGCGCTGACGCCGATGTCGCCGGGCTGGCCGCCCGGGTGGCCGCCGTTCGCCTGGTGCATGCGGTGACGGCGCTTGGCCGACCGCTAGACATGCAACTGGATGGCGCGCTTGCCGGACTGCCCCCCAGCGATCGCGGATTGGCCCGGGCGCTGGTCAGCGGCGTGCTGCGGCATCTGCCGGGCCTCGACCAGTTGATCGACAGCGCCTGCCGCCTGCCGCTACCGCCCGATGCCAGGGCGCGCAATGTGCTGCGCGTGGCGCTCGCCGGCCGGCTGCTTCTGGATACCCCGCCCCATGCCGCCATCGCGACCGCGCTGCCGATGCTGGAGGGTGGGCCGCGCCGGCTGGTGCACGGGGTGCTGTCGACCCTGTTCCGGGAGCAGGCCGAACTGCCAGCGCCGGTGTTGCCGGACCCCTGGCCGGATCGCTGGCAGGCGAGCTGGGGCGACACGCAGGTCGAAGCGGCAGCCGCCCGGTTGGGCGAAATTCCGCCCACGGATCTGTGCCTGAAGAACCCTGCCCAAACAGCAGACTGGGTGGCGCGCCTTGGCGGCACGTCGCGGATGGCGGGCCATGTGCGCCTGCCGGGTTCGCAGGCGGTGGACGCGCTTCCGGGCTTCGCCGAGGGCGACTGGGGGGTGCCGGACATTGCGGCAAGCCTGCCGGCGCGGT
>JBKDAC010000163.1:0-6344 GCA_046316515.1 Sandaracinobacter sp.
AGGTTGGACAGGCCCCGGCGCACGCGCCCGCCCGAGGCCGGCCGTTCCAGGACGCCGGCCAGAGCACTGGCCGCATCGAACCCTTCCAGCCGGCGGGCGACGTTCCCGGGCGTCAGGAAATTCGCCTTCAGGAAGGTGGCCAGCGCCTCGCCGATCCGGTCCTTCGACCGCGGGATGATGGCGGTGTGCGGAATGGGAATGCCCATCGGGTGGCGGAACAGCGCCGTGACGGCGAACCAGTCGGCAAGGCCGCCCACCAGCGCCGCCTCGGCAAAGGCCTGCACCCAGACCCACTGCGGGTGGAGCGCGTGCATGGCCCAGGTGGAGGCGGCCAGAAGCGCCGCCATCAGCACCAGCAGCCCGGTCGCGAAGCGGCGCAGGCGGATCGCCTGTTCGGCGCGCGCGGAAACGGTCAGCAGGTCGGTGTCGTCACTCGGCAGCTTGCGGCCCCGCGACTGTCGGCTTTGTCCCATTGCTACCAGCTTCGCCGCCATTGGTGAACCACCGGCTGAGCCGCGGCCCGATCCAGCGTTCCATATCATCGGCCAGGGTGAAGCCCGCAGGCACGATCAGCAGGGTGAGGAGGGTCGACAGCGTCAGCCCGCCGATCACCGAGATCGCCATCGGCGCCCGGAAGCTGGCGTCGCCATGCAGGCCAACGGCGATCGGCAGCATGCCGGCGACCATGGCGACCGTCGTCATCACGATCGGCTGGGCCCGCTTGTGGCCGGAGTCGATGATCGCGGTCTCGCGGTCTACGCCGTGCCGCATCTCCTCGATCGCGAAGTCGACCAGCAGGATCGAGTTCTTGGCGACGATGCCGAACAGCATCAGCAGGCCGATATAGACCGGCAAGGTGATGATGTTGCCCGTCAGGATCAGGGCGATCACGGCCCCCAGCGGCGCCAGCAGCAGCGACCCCATGTTCACGAACGGCGGCAGCACCCGCTTGTAGAGCAGCACCAGCACCGCGAACACCAGCATCACGCCCGCCAGCACGGCCAAAACGAAATTCTGCACCAGCTCGTCCATCGCCTCGTCCTGGCCGAACTTCACCTGCTTCACCCCCTGCGGCAGGTTCGCCATGGTGGGCAGCTTGGCGATTTCCTTCAGCGCAGTGCCGAACTCGGCGCCGTTCAGATCGGCTTCCAGCGTGATCCGGCGCGTCTGGTTATAGCGGCGGATCTTGGTGGGCCCGGCGCCGAAGCTGATGTCGGCGACCACCTTCAGCGGAACGGAGCCGCCATTGGCGGTAGGAACGGGCAGGTTTTCCAGCATCGCCATGTTGGTGCGGCTGTCGGGCGTCAGGCTCACGCGGATCGGCACCTGCCGGTCGCTCAACGAGAATTTGGCCAGGTTCTGGTCGATGTCGCCCAGGGTCGCGATACGGATCGTCTGCGACAGGTCCATCACCGACACGCCCAGCTGGGCCGCCATGTCGAACTTGGGGCGGATCAGGATTTCCGGCCGCTCCATGTCGCCGTTGATCCGCGCGTCGCGCAGGATCTTCAGGCCCTGCATTTCCTTTTCCACCTTGTGGGCGGTCTGTTCCAGCAGGGTGGGATTGTCGCTCGCCAGCATGACGGTGACGTCGCGTCCGCCGCCGCTTTGCTGGTTCTCGAAATAGACCCGCGCGTCCGGGATTGCGGCCATCTGCGGCACGACGCGGCGCTCGAACTCCTTGGTGGAAACCCTCCGGTCATCGGCGGGCACCAGATCGAGATAGATGGAGCCGCGGCGGACATCGCCGTCGTCGCCGATATATTCGAAGACCTGCTTCACCTCGGGCTGCTGGCGCAGGATTGCGGTCGCCTGGTCGACGGCGCGGGTGGTGTCGGCGAGCTGGGCGCCCGGCGGCAGCTCGATCTTCAGCGACGAGGTGCCGCTGTCGATGTCAGGCTGGAAGGCGGTGGGCAGCTGAACGAACAGGATGATCGTCAGCGCGAACGAGGCCGCGCCCACCATCACCGTCTTCCAGCGGTGGTGGATCGTCCATTCCAGGAACGACAGATAGCGCCGCATGATGGCGCTTTCACCGTGCGGCTGCTCGCCATGCGGCTTCAGGAAATAGGCCGCGATCAGCGGCGTGATCAGCCGCGCCACCAGCAGAGACATGAACACCGCGATCGCGACCGTCAGGCCGAACTGCTCGAAATACTGCCCCGAGATTCCGGGCATGAACGACACCGGCAGGAACACGGCAATGATCGCGAAGGTGGTGGCGACCACGGCAAGGCCGATCTCGTCGGCAGCATCCATCGCCGCCTGATAGGGCGATTTCCCCATTCGCATGTGTCGGACGATATTCTCGATCTCGACGATCGCATCGTCGACAAGGATGCCGGCCACCAGGCTCAGCGCAAGCAGGCTGATGGTGTTCAGCGTGAAGCCAAGCATGTCCATGAACCAGAAGGTCGGGATCGCGCTGAGCGGAATGGCCAGTGCCGAGATGATGGTGGCCCGCCAGTCGCGCAGGAACAGGAACACGACCACCACGGCCAGGATCGCGCCCTCGACCATGGCGGTCATCGCGCTCTTATACTCCATCTTGGTGTACTGGACTGTGGTGAACAGCTCGACGAACTCGACGCCCGGGAACTCTGCCCGCAGCTTGTCGAGCTCGACTTCCATGGCATCATGGACCGACACGTCCGACGCGCCCTTCGCCTTCGACAGCGCGAAGTTGGTGACCTGCCGGCCATCCAGCCGGGCAATCTGCCGCTGTTCCGATGTGCCGTCCTTCACGGTCGCGATGTCGGACAAGCGGACGTCGCGCCCGCCGGGCAGGGAAATGCGGGTTGCGCCAAGGTCGAGCGCGGTGCGGGCGCCGCCCAGCACGCGGACGGCCTGTTCCTCGCCGGAAATCTCGGTCCGCCCGCCGGTCGCATCCACGTTCAGCATGCGCAGCTGGGCGTTCACCTGTGCCGCCGTGATCCCGAAGGCCTGCAGCTTCACGGGATCGAGGTCGACGCGGATCTCGCGGCTGACACCACCGCCGCGGCCGACCTGGGCGACGCCCGGAATGGCGACCAGCCGCTTGGTGACCGTGTTGTCGACGAACCAGCTCAGCTCTTCCAGCGACATGGAGGTGGACTTCACCGCCATGTAGCTGATGGGCCCGCCCTCGATTTCCATGCGGCTGACCTGGGGCTCCAGGATGCCGTCGGGCAGGTCCGAGCGCACCTTGGTGACGGCGTCGCGCACGTCGTTCACGGCACGGTCGACCGGTGTTCCCAGGTGAAACTCGACATTGGTGAACGAGCCGCCCTCCTGCACATAGGAGGAGATCGACTTCACATTGCCGATGCCGGCAACCGCGCCTTCCACCTTCTGGGTGATCTGGGTCTCGATCTCGGTGGGCGCGCCACCCGGCTGGCTGACCGAAATCTGCACGATCGGCGCCGAGATGTCAGGCATCTGCGTGATCTTCATGTTCATGAAGCTGAGCACGCCGACGGCGGTGAGCATCACGAACAGCAGGACCGGCGGGATCGGGTTCCGGATCGACCAGCTGGAGATATTGCGAAGAACCATCGCATCAGCCCTTTGCAGGGGCGGATGCGGGCGTTGGGGCAGGCGCTGTTGCAGCAGGCGCAGCCACTGCAGCAGCGGCAGGCCGCAGCACCGGCTTCACCTTCTCGCCGGGCCGCAGGAATGCGCCGGCCGACACGACCACCCGCTCCGTGCCCGTCAGGCCCGAGACGACAGCAACACCTTCGGCCGAAATCCTGCCGACCTTCACCGCGCGCTTCTGCACCGTGCCGTCGGGCAGGACGATCAACAGGCTGCTGCCGGTCGAATCGCTCTGGATTGCGGACTGCGGCACCACCGGGCGCTGGGCGCGGACGCCGTCGATTTCCACATTGGCAAAGCCGCCGGCGCGGATGTCGGGCGAGGCAGGCACCGCCACGCGGGCGGTGCCTTGCCGGCTCTGCGGGTCGATCACGGGCTCCAAAAGCCAGACCGTCCCGGCATAGCGGTTGGCAGAGCCCACCGGCGTGATGGTCGCGGTCTGCCCGATGCGCAGCTGCGGCATGTCCTGCTCGGCCACCTGGGCGCGCAGCTCCATCTGGCCGCCGGCCGCAATGCGATAGAGTGCACCCGACCCCGGAGAGACGATCTGGCCGGGCTCGACCATGCGCTGCAGCACCAGGCCGGCTTCGGGTGCGCGGATGGCGAGGCGGGCAATCCGCTCCTGCATCTCACGGACCTGCGCCTGGGCGACGGCGACACGCGCATTGGCGGAATCGCGGGTGGCGGTGCGGCGGTCGATGTCTGCGCGCGAGATGAACCCGCGCGAGACCAGCGCCTGGGCGCGATCCAGCTCGGACTGGGCGAGCCGCGCATCGGCGCGCGCCTGGTCGACGCCAGCCTGCAGCTGCTGCAGCTGGGCGCGCTGAACCGCGGAATCGATTTCGGCCAGCACCTGGCCGCGACCGACAAACTGCCCGGCCTCGACCCGGATGGCGCTGATCATGCCGCCTTCGCCGGCAACGCCGACAGGCATGTCGCGCCGCGCGGAAATGGTGCCGATAGCCGTCACCTGTTCGGCGACCAGGCTGGTGCCGGGCACCATGACCGACACCGAGGGCGGGCCCGACGGGGGCGTGGCCGGCTTGGGGGCGTTCGCCTTCCAGAAAAGGAAGCCCAGAAAGGCAGCCGTCACGAGCAGGGCGGCGAGCACGATCATCACCTTGCGCCGCTTGCGCGGGCCGTTCGCCTCCGCAATGTCGCGTTCGAGCTGCGCCCGGATTTCGGGGTCCTGAGGGGACAAATGCATGTTCATGCCGTAACCAAGCCTTTGAATTGCCTGAAGGCCCCCGACAGTCGGAAAGCCTCCAACAGTGCCGATCCGGCTGCTCCCCTCAAAGACAGCCTGGTTCAGTGCCCGACCCGCATCTGGCATGGCCAGACAAGATTTCAAGCAGAACGGCCCATACACGAAGCCTGCGGCAAGATAAAGGCAGGGCATGCTGCAATGCGGGAATGCGCCACAAACGCCCGCCAGAGACGCCTGCCAGAGGCGCCCGCCAGAAACGCCCCTTTGCTCGCGGGCCCGCGATGCACGCTTGCAACAGCCCGGTGTGCCTGTGTTAAGCTGTTGCAGATGGCAGCCTTTCGGCTGTCGGGGTCAGGGAGCAGCGGGAATGGAATATGGATTCTTCGGTTGGATCATCATCGGGCTTATCGCAGGCGCGCTGGCAAAATGGGTGATGCCCGGCAAGGATCCCGGCGGCCTGATCATGACCATCCTGATCGGGATCGCAGGCGGCCTGACGGGTGGCTTCCTTGCCAATCTGATCGGGCTTGGCACCGGCGGGTCGATCTGGAACCTGCTGCTGGCGACCGCGGGGGCCGTCCTGCTCCTGTGGCTCCATCGCATGATCCGCAACCGGTCGGCCTGACCGCTTCAGCATTGCGAAAGCGTTCGGACGCTTCAATAACGCCTCGCCCGGATGTGGCGGGCAGGAGACTGGCATGAAGAGCATGAAGATGGCCGCAGCAATCGCCGCCGGGCTGACCGCAGGCACGGCACTGGCCCAGCAGGCCCCGGTCACACTGACCCCGGCAATCCTCACCCTGTCGGCCGAGGCCGAGGTGCAGGCCGCCCCCGACATTGCCGACATCGGCGCCGGTGTCGTGACGCAGGCAAGTGATGCCGGCGGGGCCCTTGCCGCCAACAGCACGCAGATGACACGTGTGGTCGCCGCGCTGAAGAGGGCGGGGGTGGCCGACCGCGACATCCAGACCTCGGGCCTGAACCTGCAGCCGCAATATCGCTATGACCAGAATCAGCCCCCGGTCCTGACGGGCTTCCAGGCCTCGAACCGGGTGCAGGTGACGCTGCGCGACATCAAGGGTTCGGGCAAGGTGATCGATACGCTGGTGAAGGAGGGCGCGAACCAGATTGATGGGCCGAACTTCCGCATCTCGGCGCCGGAACCGCTGCTCGACAAGGCGCGGGCCGAGGCGGTGCGCAAGGCGCGGGCGCGCGCCGAACTCTATGCGCAGGCCGCCGGGCTGAAGGTGAAGCGGATCACGAGCATTTCCGAAGGGTTCGAACAGCGGCCGCCGGTGCCGATGATGCGGTCCATCGCCATGGCCGACGCGGCGCCGGCCCCGCCTCCGCCGATCGCGCCGGGCGAGGTGGGCCTGGTCGCGCGGGTGACAATGGCGTTCGAGCTGGAATAGCCTCGCGCATGGCGGCCTTGCTGAAGCTGAAGGCGCAGATCCTCGTCGACGGCGAGATCGCGTTCGGGCCCGGCAAGGCCGACCTGCTGGAGGCGATTGCCGCCCATGGCTCCATTTCGGCCGCCGCCCGCGCGCTGGGGCTGTCCTATCGC
>JBKDAC010000164.1:0-2695 GCA_046316515.1 Sandaracinobacter sp.
GCTCCAAGCACGGGATGGTGGGGCTGACGCGTGCGTCCGCGGTCGAGTTGGGCCGGCACGGGATCACCGTGAATGCCGTCTGCCCCAACCATGTGACGACGGCGCTGGGGGCCGAGCAGAATGCCTATTTCTCGAAGCTGCTGGGGTTCGAGAGCGTGGAGGCCTATCTCGCCAACATGACGGCGAAGAATCCGATGGGCCGGCCCGGCCTGCCGTCGGACACGGCGGCCGCCTGTGCCTGGCTGGCGAGCGACGAGGCCGTGTACGTGACGGGAGAGGCGCTGAACGTGTCGGGCGGGGAGGAGATGCACTGATGCCGCTGCGCGAGGAACGGATCGACTGGCCCGATGGTGCGAAGATGGCGCTGTCGGTGGTGGTGAATGTCGAGGAAGGCTCGGAGCAATCGGTTGCGCGGGGCGACAAGGGGATGGAGCCGGTCGACGAACTGGGCATATTCATCAAGGCACCCATCCGCAACTATGGCAATGAATCCAACTATCTTTATGGCATCAAGGCCGGTGCGCCGCGGGTTGTGAAGCTGCTGAAGGCCTTCGAAATTCCGGCCAGCTGGACGGTGGCGGCGATGAGCCTGGAGAACCACCCCGAGATTGCCGAGGCCATCGCAATGCTTGGCCATGAACCCGTCAGCCACGGCTGGCGCTGGGTGCACCAGTTCAAGATGGACGAGGAGGCGGAGCGCGCCTTCATCCGCAGGGCGGTGCAGTCGATCGAGAAGACCGTGGGCGTGCGCCCGTACGGCTGGCTCTCGCGCTACTTCCACACCGACGCGACCCGCCGGCTGCTGGTGGAGGAAGGCTTCCACTATCACATGGACGATTATTCGGGCGACGTGCCCTTCTGGGACCGCGCGACGGTGCCGAGCCGGCCGATCGTGATCCTGCCCTATGCCCTCGACAGCAACGACATGAAGATGTGGACCGACCCTGCGATGACGCCCGAACAGTGGCTGGGCTATGCGAAGCGGACCTTCGACCAGATCTATCTTGAAGGCGTGGAAGGGAATCCGAAGATGATGTCGCTGGGCCTGCACCTCAGGATTATCGGCCGCCCCGGGCGGATCTGGGCACTGGAGGAATTCTTCCGCCATGTCCGTGCCCACGAAGGCGTCTGGGTGACGACGCGCAAGGTGATCGCCGACCATTTCCGCAGCGTTCAGCCCGCATGAGCCTGCGCCTGATCCACGAGGGCGCCCTGGCCCGGCTGCAGATTGCGCGGCCCGACAAGCGCAATGCCTTCACCCAGGCAATGTGGGGGGATCTGCCGGGCCTGCTGGAGCAGGCACAGGCGATGCCGGGTGTCCGGCTGCTGCTTCTTGAATCCGCCACCCCCGGCATGTTCTGCGCCGGTGCGGATATTTCCGAGCTGCTCGCCAACCGCGAGGATGCCGACTGGCGGGCAGCGAACCAGGCCGCGATCAACGAAACCCAGCATCGGCTGGCGCGCTTTCCTCTGCCGACCCTCGCCTTCATAGATGGCGACTGCGTCGGCGGCGGCTGTGGGCTGGCAATCGCCTGCGACATGCGGGTCGCGACCCCGCGCGCGCGGATGGGGATCACGCCTGCCAAGCTGGGGCTGGTCTATCCGCTGCACGATGTAAAGCTGCTGGTGGACCTGGTGGGGCCCGGGCAGGCGCGGCGGATGCTCTATTCGGGCGAACTGCTGGCAGCGGGCGAAGCGCTGAGGATCGGGCTGGTGGAGGCAGTCGCCGAGACGCCGGAGGCGATGATTGCACCGATCCTGGCCAATTCGCCCCATTCCACCAGCATCATCAAGGGCTTCGTGCGCCGCGTGCTGGACGGCCAGGTGGCGGATGACGACGAGACGCGCGCACTGTTTGCGCGGGCCTTCACCGGGCCCGACTTCCTGGAAGGAAGTTCCGCCTTCCAGGCGCGGCGCAAGCCGGTGTTCGGGCCGTGAGCCTGGCGCACGGGCAGATCCTGGGCGGGCTGTCGACCGTGCCCGATCTGGACAAGGCGGTCGCTGCCTATCGCGATGTCCTCGGGCTGCGGCTGATTGACGAGGCGCGCGTTGGCGTCGAACTGGCAGCTCGCTGGGGTACACCCGCGACTGCCGGGGCGCGGCTGGCAACCCTGCAGCCGCTGTCGGGGGCACCATCCTTCCTGCGGCTGGTCGAGCAGCCGGATGTGCCCGATTTCCGGCCGACCCGCAGTTATGGCTGGGCAGCCTATGAGATCAGTGTCGCTGACGTATTCGCGCTGGCCAACCGGCTGGAAGGGTCTGCCTTCAGGATTATCGGCCCGCCCAAGGCGATCGGCAGCATGTCCGCCTTCATTCCGATGCAGGTATTGGGGCCGGCGCAGGAGATGCTCTACCTGAACCAGGTGCTGGCGGACATGGCCGACCTCGACCTGCCGCGCGCGGGCGCAGAGGTGGACCGCATCTTCATTGTGATCCTCGCAACACCCGACCGGGCAGGCACGGTGCAATGGTATCGCGACAGGCTGGGGCTGGAGGAGGGCGCGAGCTTCACCATCCCCTACAGCATGATCAACAAGGCGTTTGACCTGCCCGACGACACGCAGACGACCCTGACAATGGTGCAGAAGGGCCGGCTGCCGATCGTGGAGGTGGATGACTATCCGCCAGCCGCGACAGAGCGGACCGCCCACCCCGGCCGGCTGCCGCCTGGCAATGCACTGGTGACGCTGGCGGT
>JBKDAC010000165.1:0-7022 GCA_046316515.1 Sandaracinobacter sp.
CGCCGTCGGATAGCTGTTGCCCGAATGACAGGAAATCCGCCCCAGAACGGCTCAGAACCGGCCGCCAGAAGCGCATCGGACGCGCCTTGCGCCGAAACAGGCACCCAATGCTGCCACCACCACGGTTTTTGGAGGTGCCCATCTTGAATGGCTTGCGGAGTTCTGATATGCTTTGGTTTCTCCGTTTAGTTTACCTCTGGGTGCGCGACTGGAGAGTTGTTGAGGGAGGTCGTCATGACTGAAGAAGCTGTAGAAACCTTCTGCGTGCAAGAGCTGCCCATGCTCGATTTTGAGGCGGGCAATGCCGGAAGAATCGTGGGATCACCCGTTATCTTAGACATATTTCGGGACATTTTCATCGGACTGCGGGACCTATAAGCTCTCGCGACGAGTTGCGTCTGAATTCTAAGTCCCGACCGGCCAATTCAAAAGAAGATCGGGAGTTTCGGTTTGCAGCCGTGTCGCCAACTCGAACTTGAACTCCGCGAGCCGGCGAACAGCCTCCGACTCCGAACTGTCAGCGAACAGGCAACCTACTTCTACGAGGAGGTTCTTGGTTTTGCGAAGCTTCGTCGCCGGCTCGCCGAGCTTAATTACTCGGCGACAGATGTGCTCCAGTTGGCCTGCGACTTTGTTTCCTTGCCGACGGTGAGGACAATCCTAGAGTTTGAGCGCCGCATCTTCGAATCATCGCCCATTTACGCCTCGGGCCGACCTGCAATCAACGGACCGTTCTTCTCGGGTCTCATGCTGATGCAGACCCCTGCCGTCACCATATCCCTCATGTGCATCAACGGCCTCGACGTTCAGCTCAGCAAATGCGCCAAGCGCGAGGGCGGTGGTGGATCGATCATGATCACGGGAACGCGATCTCGGTACAAGATTTTGCGTGCCGATCGGCTCATCGTGCGCCGGTGGCAAGTTCCGGAATTTACCGACGCACTGGACCTCTCCCTCGGCTCGATTCGGTGTGACCAATCTGAGACCTATATCCTTCGGAACGCGTGCGAGCTGGAAGTGTATCCGTGGCAGTCGCTAGAATTCCTTGAATCGTCGCAGAGCTCGCTCGTGCTGAAAGTTGAGGCGAAAACGGAGACGGCTCCGTTCTCCATCGAATTCGACGTTCTTTCGGCGCTTCCGATCGGAATCAGCGCCGTCACTCAACAGCCGATGCGGCTACAGATGCAGATTACAGCCTTGGCACACTTCAAGAGGCATGACGCCATTCCGGAGATGGAGAGGCTGCTGGGCCACGAGCTCCACTTCGTGCGGTGGCACGTCATGCGCGAACTCCTCGGGCTGAACGCCCGCCTCGCTTACCCGCATCTCGTCCGGATGGCGGCCGAAGATCCACAGCCGGCGGTCCGGCGGGCGGCTTCCGCGACACTAGCCCGCTTCTTTCCGCAGGCTAATGCGCTGGCCTCCGAGACGCGAGAAGCCGAGGGGGAACCGTGCCCATAACCATCGAGTCCACTGCCAGCGATGCTATCGATCTCGAGGAGCTTGTCGCGATTCTGTTGCAAGAGAGGGTCAACACTCTGGACCATGAATCCATGGTCTCCGCCGGAGCGACCCTCAAGCGACTGGCGAACAACCGGACGTTCTTGGCTGATATGATCCTGAACGGTCTGAAAAACTATCCTTTCGTTGAGCAAGGCGCCAGCACTTACGGGCCGCAGGTCATGATCCTCGTTCCACCAACCGAACCGGCCTCGAACTTTCTTGTGCGCGCCAACATCTGGCCGGCAGCCGCAGACCACGCCACCAGGGCGAGCGGTCCTACACAATTCGGGTACTATCAGCCCCACGACCACTGCTTCAATTTCTTGACCGTCGGGTATTCAGGCCCCGGTTACAGAAGCAATTATTACGAGTACGATTATCAGAAGACGTCGGGCTACCCGGGCGAACCCGTGGAGTTGAGCTTCATCGAGCAATCATGCCTGCATGAAGGCCGTGTGATGCTTTACCGAGCTTTTGTCGACGTGCACGATCAGCTTCCGCCGGAGAGCATGTCCATCAGCATCAATGTGATGGAGGCTTCGGCCCGAGGATTGGTATACGACCAGTACAGCTTCGATGTGGGCAAACAAGCTGTGGCCGGGATCATCAATCCGCTCCCCTCGTCTGCTTTGATGGAGATGCTCGCAGGACTGGGCGATGACGACAGCCACGACTTCTTGGTGGAAACAGCAGCACGTCATAGCAAGGACCGTGTCCGGTTCGCGGCCTTGAAGGCTCTCGCGAGCGCGGCGCCATCCTTGTCGGCATCCGTGGACCTTCTCTCCCGAGGCACGAGGGATAGCAGCACCCTTATCTCCGGATGGAGCACCGCCGAACTGGACCGTCTTGAACATCTTGAGGGCAGAGCGTTGATCGGAGACATGCCGCCAGGGGTTTATCGAAATATTCCCTTGACTCTGAAACAATGAGATTCAATCCTTGGCAGAGGGGTGTTTGACGAGAGGAGCTTGACATGCACCAGTTGCGTTCCGAATTGCCAAGGCTAGAGTCGTCTGCCGCAATTTACGGCGGTGGGGACTCAGTAGGAGGCCCATTGTGCATTATTGTTGCCATCCTGATCTTCATTGCTCAGCCACACTAGGCGCGGCGTAAGCAGGGCTTACCATGGCGCAATGCTGAAACTGACACAAACGATTGGCTAGTGAATTAGTTCGGCGTTCCGAAAATCGGCGTCGGAGGCAACAAACTCGCCATCGAGGAGTGGCGTCTGTCACAGGCGCCATTCTCTTGGAAACGTTCTAAGTGATGTAGAATGGCTGATCGAGACAAAATACGTCGAAGAACGAGCGAATGGTTGGGCGCTCTATCGGCCGACGTCTTTGGGTGCGAGTTCAGCACCGGTGTGTCGGATTTCTGCCTGTCCGACGGTTATCATCAGATTAAATTCGATCGTGTTCGGGCACAGGCGCGCTTTGCAGCCCAAGCGCCCTGCGTTCTGGATCGCATTCTTGAAGCGATTCCGGATCTAGCGCGGGAAATGGCCAATGCCATTATTGAAGGCTATATCGAATATATCGGATCGGCTGGTGAGCTGAGTTGGCTCACGTCGCATCAGGGACACCTATTTGCATCTATCCACATCTCTGCCAAACGCAAAAGCTTTGTCCTTGCCCATCCCGGCTATTCCATATTCAAGAATGTCGACAGTCAGCCACTGACGATGGCTATTGTTCCCCTGAACGATAGTTTCGAGCGTGTGACTGAAATCGATACAAGCCAGGCGAAGGAGGTGAAGCTACTTCCCGGTGAACAGTATTTTTCGGATGGTTTTGCGGAAATCCTGTGGTTCAAGGAAAGTGGCATCAACTATGCTCGACTGAGCACGTTGCCATTGGGAGCTTACGAGGCATCCTATGCTGTCGAAGGCGGAAAGAGGGTAGGACTGTTTTCGACCGATTTGCGTCTGTCCTCAACAGAGGTGGTGCTGAGAACCATGGCAGCAGCGGGTTGGCCAGAGGCGGGCGATCTCGCGCGCCGATCTGCGGCCCACCCTCTTAAGGAACTCCGCTGGGCTTCGCTGAATTATGCATGGCGTACCGACGTTCCTGATCTGCTCGACGCGCTGAGGGGCTTTGCCGACGATTCCGATCCCGGCATCCGCCAGCTTGCAACGCAATGCTTGGCGCAACTTCAGCAAGCTGGGCCCGCCGCAGAGGAGATTTAACCATGCGCGTGGACACCGTCGATCCGCACGAGCCAATATCATTGCGCGAGTTCGTGGCGCTAGCTGAGCGCGACGTCGATCCTGACCAGCCTGAAACAGTCTGGGCCATGCGTCATTCCTTGGCGCGGTTGGCATACAACACAGACTGGATCTTCAGGATCATGGAGAAAGCTCTGCAATCCCGGTTGAATTCTGCATGGGGCAGGGAGCAACCATCCTATTTTGTTCTATACAACTGCCTGAAATTTGCAATCCGGGCCAATATATGGCTCCCCGAGTGCCACAACTCAGAGATGGCTATTCTGGAAAATGCAGCATTCTCCTACGATTATCCACACGATCATAACTTCGACATTCTGACCATCAATTGCTTGGGGCCAGGCTACGAAACCGATATCTACACCTATGATAAGATAGACGATGATGCAACGATCGGGCAACGTGTTCGGGTGAAGCCGCTGGGCCGGCACCGCCTTTCACGCGGGACCGTGTTTATGTATGAAACATGTCGGGACATCCATACTCAGCTTCCAGTAGACGATATCACGGTCACCCTAAATTTTCTGCCACTGCGAACCGTGAACTATGCTCGGCCACAGTTCATCTTCGAGGCGTTAGATGATGATATCATGCGCATCGTAGGTGTCCCGATGAGTCCGGAAGGTCGGCAAATGAGCGCCATCCGCATGCTGACCAAACTCGCCTCCAACGGCTTTGACGTGGCGGGCGACATCCGCCGGATAGCGCGGGCCGACGTCAACAAACGATTGACCGGTTATGCCGAAGCGTCCGGTCGGCTGCTTGCCCACCCCGCGACCAATGTAACCGCAGCAATCGTCGACGAGATCGACGGCCGGAATGTTGCCTTTAAGTATTATGAGGTGGCAAGGATGTCCCGTGCATTACGCTGAGTCGTCGGAACCGGACCTGCATCGGGCCGATGGCTTGGCTATTTCTTGGGGTTTCAACGAAAGCGGCAAGATGTATGGGTGTCGACATGGTCTGGATGCGCCTTAAAGAGCGGTTGCGGTGGCGGCGGCTGATGCGCCTCGTCAGGCGGGGCGAAGGTCGTCGCGTGCTGTTAGAGTTGCGCGGGAACGAAGTACAACGGCCCCTTTCGCCCATAGAGGACGCAATCGTGGCAACGCTGTTGCTGCAGGATGGGCAAAACCGTGCGGCACAGGAACACTTTTCCAGCCTGCGCGGGCGACTTGGCGGCGTCGCGGAACCCGATGATCTCTATATACGCAAATATGCCTCATGCTATTTGGCGCTGATACGGGACCAACGTGAACAGGCCGCCTACGAGGCACAGCAAGCTTCTGTCCTTATGTGCCGGCCCTTTCTTCGCCGCATTCTGCCCTTCCCGCAGATTTCAAACCGGCCCAAGCTCGAGTCTTTTGTGACGGCTTTGGCATGATGGCACCGGTTCCAACCTGGTCGATGGCGCAACATGCGCCGCATTTCGTTTGGTGATCGCGCGCCTACACCGCCACTCGGTCTCCGTCGGCTTGCCTGCCCGGACCATAGTTGCCCCAATCGATATGGCGTTCAGCAGTGATAGCTGCCACTGTATCGTTGGAGAAAACGGAGTTGGCAAGTCCAGCCTGCTTCTGTCGATGACGCGGCGCGGCGCGCTTCGCGTCGAGGACCATCCAAATCCACGCGTGATGTATTTTGCGCCGCGCGATACGCTGAGCGCGGAGCGGATGGCCACAAGGCGGTTCGCCGGTTCGGTCGTGAGCATGGACCTGATGGATCACTGGGGCATTAATCCCGACCAGAATCTGGCGGCCCTTTCCCAGGGCCAGCGGACACGGCTGACCCTGTCCATCGCAAATGGACTCGATCCGGATATATTGCTGCTGGACGAACCCACGCTCGGTCTGGATGGGGAAGGACTGTCGCAGCTGCGATCCTTGTTCGCCGAACGCAGCAGAATGGGTAGAGTCACCATTATTTCCAGCCACGACCTCAGCGCATTCGAGGCGGGCGCGATGCGACTCATCCTCATGCAAAGGCGCAACGACGGACCGTCCCATGTCAGTGCCGATGCCCCCATTCTTTCGGGCGTCGGACAATTCCGGGTCGAAGGAGGGGTGGAGGAACGGCTTGCGGGGCCGCTGATCGATGTGGCACGTCGATTGATGGATCGCCAGTTGTCAGAGTTCGGCCAGTGACCCGCCAGTTGCTAGCGTTCGAGGCCAGAAGGTCGCTGGCTACCGTAGTTGTGCCAACGGGCCTGTTGTCCACGCTGGTTGGCGCAGCCGTGATCGCCGGTGCAATCCTGCTGGTACGACCTGCAAACGATTACGGCAGCATCGTCGCGCCGCTCGGGTCACTGCTGTTCGCATTTGCCGGCGTGTACACAGTCGACAAGAACAAAGGCACGCTCACTGAAGACATATGGTGGAATCTACAGGATGATCCCGTCAAGCAGCTTGCGGTCATCTATCTGGCGTGGCTTCCGGTGGCCCTCTTACAGGGCGCATCCGTATTTGCCATGCTTGCTATCATGTCGCCGAGCGTGTCCGTTGGTCATATAACACTATTTGTTATTGGAGCAGTTGGTGGCATTCCAGTCGGGTTGTTGCTGACGGCCATGGCCCGGCATTTGCCCGGCTTTTCGGTTGCATCGGGAATTCTGTTTCTAGCCGGCCTGTTCGCGATCAACGCCCTGCCGATGGCTAGTCCTGTGACAAAAGCCCCCAGCGCGCTGCCTGCCGCCTATGCCGTAATCGGATTGCTGCTCTATATGGCTGTCGCAAGGCTTTCCCGGCGCAAACGCTAGTTGTAGCCGCGCAAAATGATGATCGGCTCGACGCGAGATCATCGGTGGGTTCGGCGCACGATCGGATGAGAACGAAGGCGCGTTATGTGAGACGGACGCGAGATCGAGTATCGTCGACGCACGATCGGTGAGACCATCAAACGGGCCGCCCGGCGACCCGCATTTCATCGATCAGCTCGCGGGTCCGACCGTCGTCGAGGGTGCCACGAAACAGCTGGTGGACCTCGGCAACGCGGGCGCCGAATTGGTCGGCAATGGCCTTGGCCATGGCGCGAACCGTCCAGTGCGTTGCCTCGTGGCCGGGCGGCTCCAGCGTCAACGCCACGACCTTCTCAACCAGCTCCGGCTTGAGCGGGGCGATGCCCAGAGGCCGGGTCTTGTCACGCAGCAAGCCCTCGACACCCGTAAGCCTCCGGTGAGGGCCGCCTTGCCTGGTTTGGCGGGTGCTGCGACGTAGCACCGGTGCAAGCACTGGTGTTTGCACCGAGGTTAGCGACGGTGCGATGGGTCAGATCACGGTATTTTCGGGCGCCGAGCGTCGGC
>JBKDAC010000166.1:0-11412 GCA_046316515.1 Sandaracinobacter sp.
TTCACTTCGGCCTGCAGGGCGCTGCGGTCGGTGCCGGTCAGCGTGCCGTTGGCCGACTGCACGGCCAGTTCGCGCATCCGCTGCAGCATGTTGGTGACTTCGCCCATTGCGGTTTCGGCCGTCTGGGCAAGGCTGATGCCGTCGCCCGCGTTGCGGATGGCAACCGACAGGCCGCGGACATCCGCGGTCATCCGCTGGGAGATGGCAAGGCCGGCTGCGTCGTCCTTGGCGCTGTTGATGCGCAGGCCGGTCGACAGGCGCTCCATGGCCGTGTCGAGACTGGTCTGGGCCATCCGGTTGCCGTTCTGGGCCTTCAGGGCCGCAAGGTTGGTGTTGATGATGGTCATCGTCCTGATCCTCGTTCAAGCTGTGGGGACTGTTCCCCGGAAGCCTCAAGGTCGAAGCCTCGACCCGCCTTCACGGCCGACGCAGGAAGGGGTTAAACGACAGCAATCCCATGGCAGATCCGACTCCTCCGCCCCCCCCGTCCAGAACCACCGTACCGGCCATGGCGCGGCTGCCGGTGCTGGCCGAGGGAAAGACCTGGCTGGTCATCGACAAGCCCGCAGGCCTGGCCGTGCATCCGGGCCCCCGCACGCCGCACAGCCTGGAGGATCTGCTGCCCGTTCTGGCGCAGCATGGGGTGGTGCCCCAGCCCGTGCACCGGCTGGACCGCGACACCTCTGGCTGCCTGCTGCTGGCCCGCCGGCAGAGCGCGCTGCGCACGCTGTCGGGCGCGTTTGCGGCGGGCAGCGTGCGCAAATGCTATTGGGCGCTGGTGGAGGGCGCGCTGCCGGGGGCTGCGGGCCGCATCGATGCGCCGCTCGCGAAAAGGTCGAGCCGGTCGGAAGGGTGGCGCATGGTGCCCGATCCTGCGGGGCAGCCCGCCGCGACGCGGTGGCGCCGGATCGGATCGGCGGGTGATCTGTCGCTGGTGGAATTCACGCCCGAAACCGGCAGGACGCACCAGATCCGGGTGCACGCGACCCTGCTGGGGGCCGGGACTGCACTGGTGGGGGATCCTGTCTATGGACGCGCGGCGGCGGACGGGATGATGCTGCACGCAGCAAGGCTGGTCTTTGCCGAGCCGCAGTCGGGGGAGCTGGTGGAGGTTCTGGCGCCCTTCCCTGCCCGCTTCCGCCGGGCAGGGCTTGTCATTGAGGCAGCGGATTTGCCGCCCGGGCTGTTGCCCTGATCTGCAAAGCCTTGCGCGGCGGCGTCAGCTGCGGAACAAGCCCGGTTCCGAGCGCAGCATGGCGTCGGCAATCCGATCAGGATCGACCTTGTACCGCCCGCTTGCAATTGCATCCTTCAGTTCGGCAACCCGGGCTGTATCCACCGGCGGCTCTGCGGTCATGGCGCGGACTGTCGCCCGTCCTTCGCTGACGACACCGGGTGGCTGGGAGTCGACGCGGCGCGGGCCGAGGTCGCGCGGGGCCTCGACAGCCTTGCCATCCAGAACCTTGCCATCCAGAACCTTGCCATTGACAGGGTCCCACCCGACAGAAGTCTGCAGCCCAAGCCGGGCAGGCAATCCTGCTGCATTCCCCCAGATCGAATCCACCATGTCCCGTCCACTCCTGAAACCTGCGCCCGGGAGACCGCCCGCTCCGTCCGGAGCGCGGATTTCCAGGGAAGCGGTTAACCACATCAGGCCCCGATCCCGGCAGACCCGCGTTCCCGCAACGGCCTGTTATCCCGAGGCGGACACCTGATGCACACACCGCCAACACTCTGACGGCGCGGCCGGACAAACCTTTAGCGTTAATCCGCGGAATTCGACACGATGATGCGGCCGGACTGGTCCATTCTGGCGGCAAAGCGCGTGCCGCTCCGGCTGTTGCGCAACATGACCCGGCCGTCGCGCCCATTGGCATCGGCAACAGCGCCGACCGACAGGCGGAAGCCGGCCCCCACATAATCCGCCTGCACGCTCTCCCCGCGCTTCAGCCGGGTGTCCGGTGGGTCGGTGGCGAGCGGGAGGACAAGCCGCTCGCCCGTGGCAGGGCAGCGGGCTTCGACGGCAGGGCCGGCCCAGCCATAGCGGAAGCCACCAGGCAGGCAGCTGCGCGTGCCGAGCCGCGAATCGACGAGGACGGGCCGCCCGGCGAAGGCAAGTGCGCCGTCCAACAGGGTGGCGGGCGCACCTTCGGCCTGGGCGAAGCCGGGGGTGGCCAGAAACGCAATGGCAAGCCGGATGTGCAGCATCGGACATGATCCTTGTAAGCAGGTTTTCCGGCAGGCGGCCGTGCAACAGCCGTGCCAGACAAGCCCGGCATCGGCGGCAAGGCACCGGCCGGTTCCCCGGGCGGCACAGCCTTGCCGGCGCGCGCCTGCCCGACCGGCACATCCATGCCGCCCGCGCCGCGCAGGCCTGCTGCCGACCCCTGTGACTGCCCGCTTGGCACGCGCTTTGCTGCGCGTCCGTTGCGGTGCCATTGCCGCGGGCAGATACGGGACATGACAGTCATGGACAGGCTGGACCAATTCTTCGGCGTGCACGGAGAGGCGCTGCAGCTTCGAAGCGAGCGCCTGGGCCTTCTCGCCTCGAACATCGCGAACGCGGCGACGCCCAATTACAAGGCGCGCGATCTGGATTTCTCGGCAGCGCTGGCCGGCGAACGGACGTTCGGCCTGTCGCGCACCCACGGCGGCCACCTGGTGCCCAGTGGCTCCGGCCCTGCCGACGGCCCATCGGTGCGTTATCGCCGACCTCTGCAACCCTCGCTCGACGGCAACACCGTGGAGCTCGCGACCGAGCAGCTCCAGTTCGCCGAAACCGCGCTTCGCTATCGATCCACCATCGGCATGCTGAACAGCCGGATCCAGGGCCTGACCTCGGCGCTGAAGGGAGAATAGCCATGACACTCGGCATCTTCGACATTGCCGGGCGCGCGATGTCCGCGCAGTTGGTGCGGCTGAACAGCTCTGCCTCCAACCTCGCCAATGCCGGCGCCGTCGCCACCTCCGCCGACGCGGCCTATCGGCCGCTGAAGCCTGTGTTCGGCACCGAATATGAAGGCCGCACCGGCCGCGCGACCGTATCGGTTCTGGGCGTGGTGCAGGCCAATGCTGCGCCCCAGCGGCGGCACGAACCCGGCCACCCGCTTGCCGATGCGCAGGGCTATGTCCATGTGTCGGCCGTCGATGCCAATGCCGAACTGGTGGAGGTGGTGGAAACCTCGCGCCAGTATCGTAACAACATCGAGGTGCTGGAAACCGCCAAGTCGCTGACCCTGGAGACGCTGAGGCTTGGCCGGTGAGCGCCTTCGATCCCAGAGCGCTCGGCCTGCGCGCGGCAGACGCTTCGGGTCGCCCGGAACCGCGCGAGACGCTGGGGCAGGATGATTTCCTCACCCTGCTTGTCACTCAGCTCAAGAACCAGGACCCGCTGAGCCCGCTCGACAACGAGGCCTTCGTGACACAGCTTGCCCAGTTCTCGACCGTGTCGGGCATCAATAACACGAACGAGAAGCTGGACCAGCTGACCCAGATTGCCGGTGCCGATGCGCGTGGGTCTGCCCCGCAATGGATCGGGCGGACAGTCGAGGGCGCGGTCGGCGGATCCGGCACCGTGACCTCTGTCACCATCGCTGCGGATTCCAACCTGTCCCTCACGCTGGATGATGGCCGGACCCTTCCGGCTGCCGGCGTCACGCGCATCAGCTGAAAGGAGCGCCATGACCTTCTTCATCTCCCTGACGGGCCTCAACGCCGCACAGACGGAATTGTCGGCGCTGAGCAACAACATCGCGAACGTCGGCACCTCTGGCTTCAAGAAATCCCGGGTGGAGTTCGGCGACATCGTCACCCGCTCGGCCGCCCAGGCGGCCAACCGTGCCAATGGGGCCGGCGTCGCCGTGATGGCGGTGAAGCAGCAGTTCGGTCAGGGCGGCTATCAGACCAGCAGCAATGCGCTCGACCTGTCGATCGAAGGCCAGGGCTTCTTCCTTGTCCGCAGCGGGCGGGGCGTGACCGACAGCCTGGCGCTCAGCCGCAACGGGGCATTCGGGGTCGATGCCGATCGCTGGGTCATCGATAACGAGGGGCGCCGCCTGCAGGTCCTGCCGACCACGACCGACGGCGCTGTCACCGGCATTGGCAGCAGCTCGCTGCAGGCGCTGCGCCTGCCGACCAGCTCGGGCGAGCCGCGCGAGACCACCGAGGTGCGGTTCGTCGCCAACCTGCCTGCAACGGCCCCGGCCCCGCTGGCCAGCTTTGCCCGCGACAACCCGGCCAGCTACAATCATGCGACCTCGCAGACCGTCTATGACGCGTCGGGCACGGCGCGCACCGCCACGATCTATTACCGGCGCATCGATGCTCCGGCTGCCGCACCCAACAAGCAGTGGGAGCTGCGCGCCTTCCTGGGCGATGCCCCGATCAACCCAGTGCCGGGCCCCGGCCCGCAGATCCTTACCTTCGATCCCGATGGCGTGCTGCTGACGCCGCCAGGCCCGGTCCCCTTCAGTGGCGGCTTTTCCATCAGCCATGCCGACACCGTGTCGGAAAACCAGCCCTTTTCCATCAAATTCGCCGAACAGAATGGGTATGCGCCCGGCCGCCTGGAAAGCGTGGGGGTCGACCAGAAGGGGATCGTGCGTGCCAGCTTCTCGAATGGGGAAACCCTTGCGCTGGGCAAGGTCGCGCTGGGCAATGTCCCCAACACCCAGGGCCTGCGCCAGAACGGCAATGTCAGCTGGACCGTTTCGGCGACCTCCGGCCCGCTGATCGTGGGCGAACCGACAGTCGATGGTCTGGGCGGCCTTTCGTCAGGCTCGCTGGAACGGTCCAACGTGGACCTGACCGAGGAACTGGTCGGCCTGATCACGGCCCAGCGGAACTTCCAGGCCAATTCGCGCGCGATCGATACCGCCTCCACCTTGCTGCAGACCATCATTCAGCTGCGCAACTGATGGACCGGCTTGTCTATACAGTGCTCTCGGGCCTGCAGCGCGCGCAGGAGGCGCAGGCCGTAACGGCGCACAATCTCGCCAATGTCGCGACCCCGGGCTTTCGGCGCGAAATGGCGGCCCTGTCAGCCGGCTATGTCGGTGGAGGCGGCGCAAGCGTCGGCGCCCGGGTGCAATCGGGCGGGGAAAGCCCGCACGACCTGCTGGGCCCCGGGCGGATGGACCAAACGGGTCGCCCGCTGGACATCGCCATGGACGGCGGCGCCTGGCTGGCCGTGCAGGACCAGACCGGCGCCGAGGCGCTGACCCGTCGTGGCGACCTTCGCCTGGATGCCGACGGCCGCCTGCTGACGGGCGACGGCAGGCCCGTGATGGGCGAAGATGGCGCGATTACGATTGCAGCCGGCTTCCAGTCCTTGCGGATCGCGCGCGACGGCACACTGGAAACCCGCGCGACCGACGATGCCCCCTATGCCGCCATCGGCCGGCTCCGCCTGGTCACGCCCGATCCGGCAACCCTGGAACGCGGCGCCGATGGCCTGTTCCGAGCCCCCGATGCAGCCGCCGACCCGGCTGCGAGCGTTACATCCGGAACCCTCGAACGCGCAAATGTCGAACCCGTCAGCGCCCTCGTCGAGCTGGTGCAGCAGAGCCGCAGCTTTGAACTTCAGACCAAGCTTTTGTCTGCTGCGCGCGAGATGGACGAGGGCAGCGCGGCCCTGATGCGCGTCGAATAGGGAGACAGACATGCCCTCAGCCCTCAATATTGCCCGGTCCGGCCTCGAAGCACTCGATGCCCGGCTGCGCACCATTTCCAACAATCTCGCCAATGCCAACACGGTGGGCTTCAAGCGCGACCGGGCTTCGTTCGAGACGCTGCTTTATCAGACAAGCCGTCCGGGCGGCGCGCCGCAGGGCGCGGACGCCCGGTTCGGAATGGGCCTGTCGACAGGCGCCGGCGTGCGCATCGCGGGCACAGAGCGGGTTCACAGCCAGGGCGGCTTTACCACTACGGGCAATGCCCTCGATCTTGCGATCGACGGCGAGGGCCTGTTCGAAGTGACGCTTCCCGATGGGCGCGCCGCCTTCACCCGCGCCGGCGCGCTGACCCGCAATGCCGAAGGACTGATCGTGACCCCGCAGGGCTATACGCTGGCGCCGGGCCTGCAGCTTCCAGAAGGCGCAACCGGAATCACGGTCGGCTCCGATGGCACGGTGTCGGCCCAGCTTCCCGGCGAGGCTGCCCCCACCCAGGTCGGCCAGATCACGCTGACGGCCTTCATCAACCCCGCCGGGCTGGAGCCGATTGGCGAGAATCTCTACCTTGAATCCGGCTCCTCCGGCGCGCCACTGCCGGGTGCGCCGGGCAGCAACGGCCTTGGCCGCATCCGGCAGGGGAGCCTTGAAAACTCCAATGTCTCCAGTGTGCAAGAGCTGGTGGAGCTGATCGAGACCCAGCGCGCCTACGAGATAAATTCCAAGGTGATCTCGGCTGCCGACGAAATGATGCGCTATGTCAATCAGGCCGTCTAACTGTCTGATTTTTTGTTTTCTCCTCCTGTGGGGTTGCGGGATCGACAGGCATCTTTCGGACAAGGTGCCTGCCGTTCCGGCTTCCCTTGCGGAGTTGCCGCCGCCGCCGCCGCCGACCGGCGGGATCTGGCAGGCGAGCCTGGGAGGTCTGGCGCTTGCGGAGGATCGCCGCGCCCGCCGCGTCGGCGACCTGCTGACCATCCGCCTTGTCGAGCGCATCCAGGCCGAAAAGAGCATCGACCAGAGCGCCAACCGAAACAGCCAGCGCAGCGTCGACCTGCCGGACGCTTCGCCCTTCAGCCGCATCGACGAGGGGCTGTTCGGCGGCGGCACCACGTCCAGCTTCACCGGCACAGGGAGTGCAAGCCAGGCCAACCGGCTATCCGGCGAATTCACCGTCACCGTCGTCCGCCTGCTGCCCAATGGCGCGATGATGGTGGCCGGCGACCGGCGCATCCGCCTTGTCCGCGGTGAGGAGCAGGTGCAGCTGACCGGAATCGTCCGCCCCGAGGACATTGGCCCGGACAACCGTATCCCCTCCACCCGCGTCGCGGACGCAAGGCTGCGCTTCACCGGTACCGGGGAAGTCGCCAACCAAGCGCGGCAGGGCTGGCTCAACCGCTTCTTTGCCGCCGTGAGCCCCTTCTGATGCGCCTGATCCTGTTCCTGATTGCCATGTGGCTGTGGTTCACGGCCCCGCAGCTGATGTTGCCGGCCGCAGCACAGGAAGTGGCGCAACCTGCCGAGCGCATCCGCGACCTCGCGCGCTTTCAGGGTGTCCGCGCGAACAGCCTTGTGGGCTATGGCCTTGTGGTTGGCCTGCCGGGGACAGGCGACGAGAATCTGCCGTACACAATCCAGTCGATGCGCTCGGTGGCCTCGGCGCTCGGGGTGCAGCTGGGGCCCGGCCCGATCCCGCAGCTGAAGAATGCCGCCGCGGTGATGATCACGGCCGACCTCCCGCCCTTTGCCAAGCCTGGGCAGCGCATCGACGCGACCATTTCCGCATTGGGGCGGGCCAAGTCGCTGCGCGGCGGCACGCTGCTGCTGGCGCCGTTGAAGGGGGCAGATGGCGAGACCTATGCGCTGGCTCAGGGGAATCTCACCGTCGGCGGCTTTGGTGCGGAGGGCGCGGACGGGTCGCGCATTGTCGTCAACACGCCGACGTCCGGCCGGATACCCGGCGGTGCCACGGTGGAACGCATCGTGCCCACGCCCTTTGCCGGGGCCGAACGGCTGGTGCTGGACCTTGTGACCCCCAGCTTCACCACGGCGCAGGCCATGGCCGACCGGATCAACATGGCGCTGGCCCGCCCTGCCGCCCGCGCGATCGACGCCGTGTCGGTGGAGGTGGATGCCCCCGGCAGCGCCATGGAGCGGGTCGCGCTGGCCGCCCGGATCGAAGCGCTGGACGTTCGCCCCGGCGCACCGGCCGCGCGGGTTGTGGTCAACGCCCGCACCGGCACGGTCGTGATCGGCGGGGATGTGCGCATCCTGCCTGCGGCCGTGACCCACGGGAACCTCACCCTTGCCGTATCGGAGGATATCCAGGTCTCCCAGCCGGCGCCGTTCAGCCGCCGGGGCGACACCGCCGTGACCCCCCGGTCCACCGTATCCGCGCGCGAGGGCCCCGCCCGCATGGCGCTGCTCGCGCCTGGCGCGCGGCTGTCGGACATCGTCAACGCGGTCAACGCGCTGGGCGCTGCCCCCGGCGACCTCGTCGCCATCCTGGAGGCCCTGAAAGAGGCCGGTGCCCTGCGCGCCGAGTTGGTGGTGATATGATCGAGCCCGTGGAACAGATGCCGGAAGAGACGCCGCCGTCGGTGCCGGACCGCGCCGGCCTGCGCGAGGCCGGCGCTGCCTTCGAGGCGATGATGCTGCAACAGATGCTGGGCAATATCCTGCCCGAGACAAGTGCCTTCGGGGGGCACGCCACCCAGGCGCTCGCGCGGCAGCTCGCTGCCGACAGCCCCTTCGGAATTGCGACGATGCTGAAGACCCAGACCCGATGAGCGACATGCTGTCCATCGGGCAGACGGGCGTGCGCGCCTATGCCCGTGCGCTCGACGCGCTGGCCGACAATGTGGCCAATGCGACGACCCCCGGACATGTGCGGCGCACGGTGGAGCTGTCGCCCGCCAATCGCGGCGGAAGCCGGGGTCCGCTGGACCTGGATCCGGGCGGTGGCGCCGGCGTCCGGCTGACGGCGATCCTGCGGGCGGTCGATCAGCTGCAGCTCGATACGCTGCGCCGCGCCGAAGGCGATGTTGCCGCCCTGGATGTCTCCGTCCGCTGGCTGCGCACGACAGAGGCCGCGCTGACCGGCCCGAATGCGCTCGACGGGCCGCTCAACAGCCTGTTCGGCAGCCTGTCGGACCTGGCGAGCGATCCGGTCAATCCCGCCGTGCGGGAAACCTTTCTCGCCCGGGCCGATGCGCTCGCCGACCAGTTCAACCGCAGCGCCGCGGATCTCGCCCGGCTGGATCAGGACCTGCTGGCCGAAACCCGAAGCGAGGCAACCGCGCTCAACATGCTCTCGCAGGCGCTGGCCGATGTGAACGGTCGGCTTCGGCGAGCAACCGCGGGAAGTGCTGCCTTTGCAGCCCTGGCGGACGAGCGCGACCGGACGCTGGCGCGCATCGCCGGCATCACCACCATCGATGTGGCGCTGGATGCCAAGGGCCAGGCGACCGTGCGCATTCCCGACGTGGGCGGCGCGCTACTGGTGCAGGCCAGCGATGCCGTGTCCGCGCGCGTGGTGCCGGCAGCGACGGGCGTGGAGCTGCGGCTGGGGCCCACCGGGGCCGACGAACGGGCGACGCTGCTGTCGGGAAGCCTGGCGGGCTTGTCGTCTGCGCGCGTCAAGCTGGGCGAAGCCCGGGCGCGGCTGGACGAGCTGGCAGACCGGATTGCCAGCGCGCTTAACCTGGCCCATGTGCAGGGCATCGATGACAGCGGCGCCGATGGCGGCCTGCTGTTCGAAACGAACCTCCCCATCGCCACGCCGGCGCGGGCAAATGGCGGAAGCGCGCGCATCGACGTTTCCCTTGCCGATGGTGCGATCCCCGTTCCGATGACGCTGGGCTTCGACGGCACCCAATGGACCCTGTCGCGCGACGATCTGGGCGGCAGCATCTCGGGTGCCCTCCCCCTCACGCTGGACGGGCTGACCGTGGCGGGGCTGGGAACGCCCCACAGCGGAGACCTGTTCCGCCTCGGCGCGGCCGGAGGGGCCGCTGCGGTCGGCCTGCGGTCGCTTTCGGGCAGCCAGATCGCGACCGCGCCCCGCTGGGTATCTGCCGCCACGCCGGCCAATGTCGGGGATGCCCAGCTGGCCCTGGAGGTCGGACCGTCACTTGCGCCGCCGGCAACTCCGCCTTTCCGCCTCTCCATGGGAGCCGGGCTTCTGGCGCTGGAGGACAGCCTTGGGGTGGTGCTGACGACCGGCCCCGTCGGCAGCACCCTGGCGGGCGACGGATTCACCGTGCGGGTGGAAGGCAGCCCCGTCGACGGGGACAGCTTCGTGATCCAGCGCAACACGGCGCGGTCCAACGGAAACGGCAATGCGCTGCGCATGCTGGCTGTTCGCGATGTCGGCGGGCCGGCGGGCACGATCGGCGACCAGGCGGATGCGCTTGTCAACCGGGTGGCCGTTGCCCTGAACGCCCAGCAGGGCCGGTTCGATATTGCGCGGGAAAGCCGGAACCAGGCCGCCGAGGCCCTGTCGCTGAGCGCCGGGGTCGATCTCGATACCGAGGCGACCGAAATGCTGCGCCTGCAGCAGGCCTATAACGCCAATGCGCGCGTGCTGCAGGCCGCGCGCGAGATATTCGAAACCCTGCTCCAGTCGAGCCGCAGCTGAGGAAGTGCCGCCCCGTGCCAACCCCCATTCTCGTCAACAGCCGCAGCCCGATGAGCATCCAGGCCGACCGCATGGGGCGGATTGACCGCGAGATCGAGACCCTGGGCCGGCAGATTTCGGTGGGCGAACGCTTTACCACGCCGTCGGAGGACCCGGCCGCCGCGAACCGCACCGCGCTGGTGGAGCGGTTGCAGAGCCGGTTGGAGTCCGACAAGCGCAGCATCGATCGCGCCAGCGCGCGGCTTGCGCTTTCGGAATCCGCCGCGACGACGGCGCGCGAGGGGCTGATGCGGGCCCGCGAGCTGGCCCTGTCGGCCGCCAACGACACGCTGTCGGCCGACGACCGGATCGTCATCGCCCGCGAAGTGCAGGTGCTGCAGGACCAGCTGCTGGGAAGCGCCAATGCGCAGGACGAGGCCGGTCGTTTCCTGTTCGCGGGTGCCCGCTCGGCCTTTCCAGCCTATGCACCCCAGGCCGACGGCAGCATCGGCTGGGCCGGCATCGACGCCGGCGCCGGCGCGGAGGCTGCCGGCTTCGAGCGCACGGCACCGCCCAACGGGCCCTTCCTGTTCGGCGACGGAGACACGTCGGCCTTCGCAGCCATGGCTGCCCTTTCGGCGGCACTGGCCGAGCCCGATGCCGAGCTCCGCGCGACCGGGTTTGCAGAGGCCCTTACCCTTCTGGAAGGGGCCACCAACCGCCTGCTTGATGGTCAGGCCCGGATCGGCGCCGGGATGGCGCGGCTGGAACAGGAAGGCGAGCGGCTGGCATCGGCCGGAATCCAGGCGGCCGAAGCCCTGGCCGATGCCAAGGGTCTTGATCTCACCGACGCGATCGCCCGGCTCGATGCCCTGAAGATCATTCTGGAGGCGGCACAAGGCAGCTTCGTCCGCATCTATGACGGGACGCTGTTCGACAGGCTGGGATAGACCGGCGGGCCGCCCATGGTTTTGCAGGCATTGGCGCTAGAGCGTTTTCCGATCAGTTTGCATCATATCCGCAGGAGCTGAAGTAGTTGGCGCATTCGGTGGGCTGGAAGATGTCGACGAGCTTGCCGATGAGGTCCCAGAGGCCGCTGACGGTGCGCTCGCCTTCTTTTCGCAG
>JBKDAC010000167.1:0-2307 GCA_046316515.1 Sandaracinobacter sp.
GGTGCCGGCCCTGCCGCTGCGCGCGACCTTCCTGGTGCAGGCGACGAGCAACTATTTCGCCTATTTCGCGGCCGGCCTGTTCGCGTTCCGCCATCGTGTGCTGTTCGAATCCATGCACCGGCTGTTCTGGGTTGGGCTGATCCTGTTCGGCGGGGCCTATGCGCTGCACCCCATGGTGGCGGACTCGCTGCCCCGCGCGCTGGAACGGACGAGCTACTGGATTGCGCGATCCGGGTTCATCTTCCTGATCGTCTGCGGGCTGATGGCGGTGGCGCGGCGGCTGGTGACGAAGGGGGGCCCTCTGCTGAGGCGACTGACCAACGGCGTCTACAGCTTCTATATCTTCCACTTTCTGGTGATCTATATCATCGCCAACCTAATGCGGCCGTTCACCGGTAACCTGTATCTGACCTATCTGGTCATCCTTGCGGCGGGCTATCCGCTGCTGTTCCTGATCCATGAGCGGCTTGTCGCGCGGAGCCCGCTTCTGACGCTGCTGTTCAATGGCAAGATGGCGACGCGCCGGGCGCAGCCGGCTTGAGCCGGCCGGACGCACGCCGGCTGGGGATTGCCGGCGTGGTTGCCCTGCTGTTCGGTCTGATGCGCATGCTGCCGGCGCCCGAGGGGCTGTCGCCGGAGGCCTGGGCCGTGGCGGCGGTTGCCGTTTCGATGGCGATCCTGTGGCTGACGGAGGCGCTGCCGCTGGCGATTACATCGGTCCTGCCCTTCCTGCTGCTGCCGCTGCTGGGCGTGATGACGCCGGCCGAGGTGGCCGGGCTCTACTGGTCCCCGATCATCTTCCTGGTGCTGGGGGGGGCTCTGGTGGCGACTGCGGTGGAAAGCCACGGTCTGCACCGGCGGCTGGCGCTGGCGATCGTGCGGCGGGCCCCTGCCTCGCCCCGAGGGCTGCTGGGGGCGTTCATGGCGGCAACCGCGCTGCTGTCGATGCTGGTGTCGAACACCGCCACTGCGCTGATCATGATGCCGGTGGCGCTGGCCGTGGTGGGCACCCTGCCGGCAACTGCGGGCGGAAGTGCGGCGCTGGGCACGGCCGCCGTGCTGGGGGTTGCCTATTCCGCGAACATTGGCGGGCTTGGCACCCTGGTGGGCACGCCGACCAACGCCATTTCGGCGGCGATCGTGGGCCGTTCGCTGGGACTGGAGGTGGATTTCCTGACCTGGCTGGCCTTCGGGCTGCCGCTGGTGCTGCTGGCCATCCCGGCGGTCGCACTGTTGCTGGTTGCGGTGTTCCGGGTGCCTGCGGGGCGACTGGAGCGGTCGACCATGGCTGCGCTGATCGGAGAGCAGGGGCCCATGGGGGTGGACGAGCGGCGGATGATCCCGCTGCTGCTGCTGTTGCTGCTGGGGTGGGTGGTGCTGCCGCTGTTGCTGCCGGCGGCGGGCTTGCCCGCGCCCGACGACGGAATGGTTGCGATGGGCGTTGCGCTGCTGCTGTTCCTGGTGCCGTCAGACAGCGGCGGGGCGTTGCTGGACTGGAAGGTGGCGCGGGCGCGGGTGCCCTGGGACATATTGCTTCTGTTCGGGGGGGGGCTGGCGCTGGCCGGCGCGATCACGGATTCGGGACTGGCAGGCTGGCTGGGCCTGAGGATGCAGGCGCTGGGCGGGCTGCATCCGATGGTGCTGGCGCTGGTGGTGGTGGCCGTGGTGGTGGGGGTGACGGAGTTTGCGAGCAATGTGGCGGCCGCGAGCGCCTTCATGCCCGTTGTCGCGGCGGTTGCGCTGGAGACCGGCAATGCCCCCCTGCCCCTGGTGATGGGGGCGGCCTTTGCGGCGACCTGGGGCTTCATGATGCCGTCGGGCACGCCGCCCAATGCGATCGCCTTTGCGACCGGTCATGTGTCGATCGGGCAGATGGTGCGCGCAGGTGCCCTGGTGAACCTGGCGGGAATAGCACTGATCGTGCTGGTCTGCTTCGGGGTGGCTGCGCTGATCGGCTGAGGTCGGGCCTGCCGGGGGCGACGATTCTGCTTTGCAGGCCGGATGGCATTGGGTAGGCGGTCGCCATGTCTGACAGGGCGCAGGGCGATCCCGGCGGGACCGACTTTTCGGTGGTGATCCCAACGTATAGCCGGGCCGCGCACATCGGGCCCTGCCTTGCCCCGTTCCTGGAACCGGCGGCGCGCGGCATCGAGGTGGTGCTGGTGGACGATGGCTCCACCGACGACAGCGAGGCCGTCGCCCGGGCCGTGGCAGCCGCGAGCCGCGGGGCGGAGATCCGCTATGTCCGGCAGCCGAATGGGGGCCCCGGCAGCGCGCGGAACCGGGGTGTGGCCGAGGCGACCCGGG
>JBKDAC010000168.1:0-954 GCA_046316515.1 Sandaracinobacter sp.
ATCTATGTGTCCGAAGCCGCGGGCGGCATCGGCCTCGGCCGGCTCGAGGCAGCGCTGATCATGGAGGCGATGGCCTATGGCTGCCCCTCCACCTCGGCCTTCATCTCCATCCACAACATGGCGAGCTGGATGATCGACTGCTTCGGCAGCGAACGGGTGAAGCAGAAATATCTCCCAAGCCTCGTGCCGATGGACATCATCTCCAGCTACTGCCTCACCGAACCGGGCTCGGGCTCGGATGCCGCCGCGCTGAAAACGACCGCCGTCCGCGACGGCGACCATTATGTCGTCACCGGCTCCAAGGCCTTCATCTCGGGCGGCGGCGTCAACGAGCTCTACGTCACCATGGCCCGCACCGGGGGCGAAGGTGCCAACGGCATCAGCTGCCTGGTGATCGAGAAGGACATGACTGGCGTCAGCTTCGGCGCCAACGAGCGCAAGCTCGGCTGGCGCTCCCAGACCACCGCACAGGTCCATTTCGATGGCGTGCGCGTGCCGGTGGAGAATCTCGTCGGAGAAGAAGGCCAGGGCTTCAAGATCGCCATGGCCGGCCTCGACGGTGGGCGCCTCAACATCGGCGCCTGTTCCTTGGGGGGTGCCCAACGCGCCATCGACGAGACCATCGGCTATGTCCGCGAGCGTCGCCAGTTCGGAAAGGCGATCGTCGACTTCCAGGCAACCCAGTTCACGCTCGCCGACATGGAAACCGAGCTGCAGGCAGCCCGCGCCCTCCTCTACCTCGCGGCCGCAAAGGTCAGCGCCGGCGCGCCCGACAAGACCCGCTTTGCCGCAATGGCCAAGCGCCTCGCCACCGACACCGGCTCGGCCGTCGTCGACCGCGCACTCCAGCTGCACGGCGGCTATGGCTACCTCCAGGATTATCCGATCGAGCGGCTCTGGCGCGACCTGCGCGTCCATTCGATCCTTGAAGGCACCAACCAGGTGATGCGGATG
>JBKDAC010000169.1:0-4729 GCA_046316515.1 Sandaracinobacter sp.
GTCTGCAACCGCTCCACCGGCGCGCCTGCCGCCGCCAGCGCGGCCATCACCTCGGCCTTTACATCGAACGCATCGAAGGCGCGGGCCTTGCCCGCCCGCCAATCGCGCCCCGTGTCGCCGGCCAGCAGCACGGCCAGCGTCGGCTGCTCGCCATCGGCCAGATAGCGTCGGCCATGCTGGAACAGGCGCACGCTCTGCGCGCCCCGCGCCATGTTCCGTGTCGCAGCCGCCACCAGCCCGGGTAGCAACGACATGCGCATCACGGCAAGCTCGGCCGACAGCGGGTTTTCCAGCCGCCAGTGATGCCCGCCAAAGCGCGCTGCCTCATCCTCGGCAATGAAGCTCCAGGTGATCGCTTCGTCCAGCCCGCGCGAAGCCATCAGCCGCTTGCATCGGCGCTCCAGCTTCTGCGCCGCGGTCGCGGTCGGGCGGGCCACGCCCTCGACGCGCGGCAGCGGGGTCGATTGCACCTTGTCCAGCCCGTGCAGTCGGACGATTTCTTCCACCAGATCGGCAGACCCATCCACGTCCCGCCGCCAGCTCGGCACGGAAACCTGCCAGGGCGCTGACGCACCGGAAACGCCAAAGCCCAGCCGCTCCAGGATCGCGCGCTGCTCGCCCTCGGGTACATCCAGCCCGCCCAAGGCCAGGGTGCGCGCCGGATCGAAGGCAACGGTGCGCGCAACCACGGGCGCTTCGCCGGCCTTCGCCATCGCGGAAACCGTGCCGCCGCACAGCGCACGCACCATGGCCGCTGCCAGGTCCAGCCCCGGCGCCACGAAGCCCGGGTCCACCCCGCGCTCGAAGCGCGAGCGCGCGTCGGATGTCAGCCCCAGCGCCCGCCCGGTCTCGCCGATACCCGCCGGATCGAAATACGCCGCCTCGATCAGCACGTCGGTTGTCAAGTCCGAAACGCCGGACTCCATGCCGCCCATGATCCCGCCGATGTCATGCACATGTGCGTCGTCGGCGATCACCGTCATACCGTCCGCCAGCGTGTAGGTCTTGCCGTTCAGCGCCAGCAGCTGCTCGCCGGCCCTCGCCGTGCGCGCCACCAGCCCGCCCGACAGCTTCGCCACATCATACACGTGCAGCGGCCGGCCATGCCCGATCGAGAAATAGTTGGTGATGTCGACCAGCGTCGAAATCGGTCGAAGCCCCGCCTTCGTCAGCAGGTCCTGCAGCCACTGTGGCGACGGCCCGTTCGCAACCCCCGCAACAGATCGCGCATAGAAGGCCGGACAGCGCTCGGGGTCGTCCGTCCGCACCGGCACGGCAATCCGCCCGCCGTCGCCCAGCGCGGGCACATCCAGCGGCTTCAGCCGCCCCATGCCGGCGGCAGCCAGGTCGCGCGCAATGCCGTACACGCCCATGCAGTCCTGCCGGTTCGGCGTGATCGCAACGTCAAACACGGGGTCATCCAGCCCAGCCCACTGGGCATAGGCTGTCCCCACCGGCGCGTCGGCCGCCAGTTCGATGATGCCGTCATGGTCGTCGCCCAGCTGCAGCTCGCGCGACGAGCACATCATGCCATTGCTCTCGACCCCGCGGATTGCCGCCACCTTCAGCACGACATCCAGCCCCGGCACATGCGCACCCGGAGGGCCGAACACCCCCACAAGGCCGGCGCGCGCATTGGGCGCCCCGCACACCACCTGCAGCCCCGTGCCCGACCCCGTGTCGACCGACAGCACCAGCAGCTTGTCGGCCTGCGGATGCCGCTCGGCCGTGAGCACGCGCGCAATCACGAACGGCTTCAAGGCGTCGGCGGGATTGTCGATGCCCTCCACCTCCAGCCCAAGCCGCGTCATCGCGGCCGCAAGGGTCTCGGCGTTCGCATCCGTCTCCAGATAGCGCGTCAGCCAGCTCAGCGGAAACTTCATGCCCCCACTCCTGCCGACAGGGTGGGCACGTCCAGCGACTGGAAGCCGAAATGCTTCAGCCACCTGAGGTCGGCCTCAAAGAAGGCGCGCAGGTCCGTCATCCCATATTTCAGCATGGCAAGCCGGTCGATCCCGCAGCCGAAGGCAAAGCCCTGCCACGCGTCGGGATCCAGCCCGCAGTTCGCGATCACCTTGGGGTGCACCATGCCCGAGCCCAGGATTTCCAGCCAAGAGGCTGTCCCGCCCACCTCCAGCGTGCCGCCCTCCCAGGAACAGCCCACATCCACCTCCACCGACGGCTCGGTGAAGGGGAAAAAGCTCGGCCGCAGCCGCAGCGTCACGTCATCCACCTCGAAAAAGGCTTTCACGAAGGTTTCCAGTGTCCACTTCAGATGCCCCAGGTGGATGCCCCGGTCGATCACCAGCCCCTCCACCTGGTGGAACATCGGCGTGTGCGTCGCATCCGAGTCAGACCGATAGACGCGGCCCGGCGCGATGATCCGGATCGGCGGCTTGCCCTGCATCATCGTCCGGATCTGCACCGGCGACGTGTGCGTGCGCAGCACCATCCGGCTGCTCTCGTCCCCGCCCTCGGGCCGGGCGTAGAAGGTGTCGTGCATCGCGCGGGCCGGATGCTCGGGCGGAATGTTGAGCGCGGTGAAATTATGCCAGTCAGTCTCGATCTCGGGCCCCTCGGCCACCGCGAACCCCAGGTCCGCGAAGATCTCGCTCAGCTCGTCCATCACCTGCGTAATCGGGTGCACCGTCCCCACCGATTGCGTGGCTGCCGGCAGCGACATGTCGATCCGCTCGGATGCCAGCCGAGCCTCCAGCGCCGCCCGGCCCAATGCGGCTTTCCGGGCGTCCAGCGCCGACGACACCGCCTCGCGCAGCGCCTGATAGGTCGGCGCCACCTTCAGCCGCTCCTCGGGCGCTAGGCCGCCCAGGCTCTTCATCAGCTGGGTGATTCCCCCGGCCTTGCCCAGCGCGGCCACCCGCACGGCCTCAAGGCCATCCAGGCTGTCGGCGGCGGCAATTGCGCCCAGATATTCGGTTTTCAGCGCGTCGGTGCTCAACTCATTTTCCTTTTGTCGTCGGCGCGGGGGTAGCGGGCAGCCACCGAAAACGAAAGGGGCGCGGGAAGGCCAAGCCTTCCCGCGCCCCTTGCGTGCGTTTCACGCAGACTGCGACGGATCAGGCGTTGGCCGAAGCCATCACCTGGTCAAACACAGCCTTGAAAGCCGCCGGCTCGTTCATGGCGAGATCCGCCAGAACCTTCCGGTCGAGCTCCAGGCCCGAGTTCGTCAGCGCATGCATGAATGCCGAATAGGTCACGCCCAATTCGCGGGTCGCAGCGTTGATCCGCTGGATCCACAGCGCCCGGAACGACCGCTTCTTCACCTTCCGGTCGCGATAGGCGTACTGGCCGGCCTTCTCGACCGCCTGCCGCGCAACGCGGATGGTGTTCTTGCGACGGCCATAATAGCCCTTCGCCTGTTCAAGAACGCGCTTATGACGCGCACGGGCGGTGACGCCCCTCTTCACACGTGCCATCTACCGCTCCTCAGCGCAGGCCATAGGGCGCCCAGGCGACCACCCGGGCCGTATCGGCCTCAGACAGCACGCTGGTGCCACGGTTCTGGCGAATATACTTCCCGTTGTGGCTGATCAGGCGGTGGCGCTTTCCGGCCACACCATGCTTCAGCTTCCCGGTCGCGGTCATCTTGAAGCGCTTCTTGACGCCGCTCTTGGTCTTCAGCTTGGGCATTTCGGCTCCTTTCATTCCCCTTTCGGGGATTGGGGCGAGTTCAAGACCAGCCACGGCAGCCCATGTTCGCCGGGCGGGTCGTCAAGCGATCTCGCAGTTGAGGGGGGCGGCTTTATTGATTCTCGCTGCCTTTGGCAAGGCCGCCCTCAAGCGCCGGCGCTCCGCTTGGCTATCCTCGCACAAGCTCGGGCGCGCAGTCGCGCTTGCGGCCTGCGGCCGTTCCCAACCTAAACGATCATGACCCCCGGCCGCGCGCCCGGAGCGAAGCGGAGGAAGCAAGCCGCCCGGATGGGCGGCGCCCGCAGGGACGAAAACAAAAAACTGCTTCAGTGCACGCTTGAAAAGGACTCAAGCCTTTTCAAGCGTGCACTGAAGCGGGTGCTGATGCTGCTTGGCGAAATCCATGACCTGCGTGACCTTCGTCTCGGCCACCTCATAGGTGAAGATCCCGCACACGCCCACGCCGCGCTGATGCACGTGCAGCATAACCCGCGTCGCATCCTCCATGCTCATCCGGAAAAAGCGCTGCAGCACATGAACCACGAATTCCATAGGCGTATAGTCGTCGTTCAACAGCAGCACCTTGTACAGCGACGGCTTGCGAGTCTCGGTCCGGGTGCGCGTGACGACCCCGGTGCCCGTGCCGGTACCATCGCCGCCCCCTGCCCCGTCCTCATCGCCGGACGGCCCGTTCCGCATTGCACCTGCTTCGACCATCCCAGTCCCGTCGTGCCTAAGTCCTGCCAGCCCGAAACCGCCTGCCAACCCCGGCGCCTCTGCGCCAGGGCCGCAGTATCCGCAAGCATCTGTCCCTGTGAAGGCGCAAAGCCTCTGCACAAATATAGGAACCCGAAACGCCGGTCAAAGGTCGCGCACGGTCAATCCACATGGCGGCAGTCGGTCGCATATCCGGTCCAAATGCCCAGGCAGCGGGCAACAAGCGATTGCAACCTGTTCATCGCAGGGCCATCTGCGCCAAGCTTAGCCCACCCACATGCCCCCGATTCTGGAGCCCGCGTCTTGACCCGCACCGCCACCACGATTCTTCTGCTGATGGCGACCGCCACCCTGCCGGCCT
>JBKDAC010000170.1:0-540 GCA_046316515.1 Sandaracinobacter sp.
TGTCCGACATCTGGTCGGAGTGCGAGCTGGCGCGGCGTGAGATGGCTGCCTGACGACCGGAATTGCGAGGATCAGCGGGCCGCGAATGGCCCGTTGAGCTCCACGATCTTCCAGTTGAGGCCGGCTGCGAAGCTGACCCACACGATATAGGGAACGAGCAGCCATGCCGCGCGCTCGGAAAAGGGTGCAACAATCAGGATGAGTGCCAGGATCGAGAGCCAGAAGGGCACGATCTCGACCAGCGCCCAGTCCGGCCGCTTGAGCTTGAAGAACAGCGGGCTCCAGCTGAAGTGCAGGACCGCGTTCACGCCGAAGGCCGTGACCACAAGCAGGCGCCCCTGGGCGTCGGGCGCTGCCGTCCAGGCCAGGGCCGCCGCATATGCCCAGCAGCCCAGGATCAGCGTCCAGGCCGGGCCGAACAGCCAGTCCGGCGGCTGCAGGCGCGGCTTTGCGAGGTTGCGGTACCAAGGGCCGATGTCAGTCAGCAGCCCGCCGCCAAGGGCAAGAATCAGGGCCGCGGCACCGGCAACAAGCAGGGGT
>JBKDAC010000171.1:0-1241 GCA_046316515.1 Sandaracinobacter sp.
GCCTGCTCATCCGCGGCGACTTGCCGCGCGTCCGCACCCCGATGTGCGGGCGCTGGGGTCCCCGGGGGCGGGCCCATCCCCCGGCGGGGCCGGGGCAGGCGCTGCTGCAGGTGCTGTGGTTGGGCTTTGACCCGGCACAGAAGGGCTGGGCCGAGAATGTGGCCGACTATGTGGCGCCAATGAACATCGGCGACGTGATGCGCGGCAGCGGCATCGCGCGGGTGGTGAAATCCAATACGCCGAAACTGAAGGAAGGCGGGTTGTATGCCGGCATGACCTGCTGGACCGAATGGCTGGTGACAGACGGCGCGGGGTTCGAGCCGGTGCAGCAGGGGTTGCCGCCGACGGCGATGCTGAGCGTTCTGGGGACGACCGGGCTGACCGCCTGGTGCGGGCTGTTCAAGCTGGGCAGGCCGCAGCCGGGCGACACGGTGCTGGTGTCGGGCGCGGCGGGCGCCACGGGGTCGACCGTGGGGCAGCTGGCGAAGGTGGCCGGATGCCGGGCGATCGGGATTGCGGGCGGCGCGGAGAAGTGCCGCTGGCTGGTGGAGGAGGCGGGCTATGACGCCGCCATCGACTATAAGGCCGATAATGTGCGCGCGCAGCTGAAGGAGCTGGCGCCGGGCGGCGTCGATGTGATCTTCGACAATGTGGGCGGGCGGCTGCTGAACGACATGCTGGGCCATATCGCGACGGGCGCGCGGATCGTGATCTGCGGCGGGATCAGCCGGTACGAGACGGGAACGATGCCGGCTGGGCCGGAGAATTACTTCAACCTGGTGTTCCGCCGGGCGACGATGTCGGGCTTCATCGTGCTGGACTGGGCGAGCGAGTTCCCGGCGATCCGCAAGCGGCTTGCGGCGTTGGTGAACGACGGCAGGCTGATGTTCCGGGTGGACGAGCAGCAGGGTTTCGAGAACACGCCGAGGACGCTGATGCGGCTGTTCACCGGGGAAAACCGGGGAAAGCAGGTGCTCAAGCTGTAGGCGGCTGCGGCCAGTGCGCAGCGCTGGTCCGCACACTCGCCGAAAGCGCGGCCGGCGGGTTCGGGCAAGCCGCAAGGGGTGGCTTTTCCGACCCCTTCGGCTTGTTCGAAGCCCGCCCGACGACTCGCGGCGACCCCGCTACCGCCGCGCAAACGCCCGCTGCGCGGCAACGATCAGCGCGATGAACACGGCCTCGATCACCATCGGCTGGATCGCCTCGGGCCCGCGGCCATCCACCACCAGGCTGACTGTGCG
>JBKDAC010000172.1:0-1757 GCA_046316515.1 Sandaracinobacter sp.
GAGGTGAAGTCGCGGCGGTAGGGAATGCCGATGGGGGTGTCGGTGGCGCCGGTGCTGCCAGGGTCATAGCTGCGAACGACGCTGTCGACTGTTCCGGGGGCCGCGTTGGTGATCACGCTCAGCCGGTAGGCCCGGGCCGAGGTCGGCAGCAGTGTGTCGAGCGCGCGGCTTGCCGACGGGCGGATAAGGGGCCCCACATAGGCGGCGCGGTTCACGTCGAACAGAACAAGCTCGGAGCCGTTGGCGGGCAGCTGGTCATAAAGGCCCGTGACCACGGCCCGCGCGCTGACGGGGGAGTCGACGGCCGACGGGAAGGTCAGGATGGGAGGTATGCGCGACAGGCGGTTTTCGGCGCGGGCAGCTTCCATCTTGTCCGCCAGCACCGTCGTCAGCCGGTGCGCCTCGGCCCCCGCGCGAA
Organism: Sandaracinobacter sp.; assembly: GCA_046316515.1. GTDB lineage: Bacteria > Pseudomonadota > Alphaproteobacteria > Sphingomonadales > Sphingomonadaceae > Sandaracinobacteroides. The sequence continues at coordinate 419 of JBKDAC010000172.1, forward strand.
CGGGAAAACTGTTGTACTTGAACGGGTTGTATTCGGGGATGATGTCAAGCCAGGCCGCCTGCACGAAGGCCGGGAAGATGGCAGGCAGGCCGGCCACGCCGGTGAAGCGGGCAAAGGGCGTGAGGCCGATCATCGGCGAGATAAGGACCAGCCGATCCGGCCGACCGAGTGCTGCGTCGTCGGTCGCGTCCAGCGCGTGGGCCACCGCCAGCGCCCCGCCGTTCGAATAGCCGACGATGTGGAGCGGAAGGCCCGGTGCGGCGCGGCGCGCCTCGCGCACGGCAAGGCGGGTGGCCGCCTGCCATTGCTCGACGCTGGCGCGGGTGAGGCCGGCCGGAACCGTGCCGTGCCCGGGCAGCCGCACTGCGACCACATGCCAGCCGCGCGACTGATAGAGCATGCCGACATGGCGCAGGCTGTAGGGCGCATCGGTGAGGCCATGGAGCAGGACGACAGCCCCTTTGGGCGACCCGTCGGGTGCCAGCGTCGTGCTGCGGTTCCAGTCCTGCCGCAGCTTGGCCGGATGCATGGGTGCTCCGGCGAAATAGCGGTTCTGCGGAACCTGCGCAGCCTTGGGCAGCTTTGCGGTGACGTTGGCCTGCACTGCGGCAAAGATCGCACCCTCGCGGCGCAGCCACTGGGCCCAGTCCATATTGTCGATCTGCCCGGCGGTGGGTTCGTCGGGCACGAACAGGTGCCAGGGCTGTAGCGGGGGGCCGCGCATCGCCTGCCAGCCGCGCACCAAGAACACGGCCGCCAGCAGCAGCAGCGCGCCGATCAGCAGATATTTGATGGCTCCAAGCGCGAATGACATCTGCCCGACGGTAGCCGACAAGATGCTGTGCACGAAAGCGCTTTTGTGCGGCCCGTTTCGGGTATCGGCACCGGCATAGAAAAATCCAACATGGTGTCAAATTGGCGCCCCGGCTGGAGCCCCTCAGCCGCAACGCCTATGGGACTGGCATGGCACCCGACGTCCGTGACTGGCTGCAGCCGAGGCCCGAGGGGGTGTATCTGCCCACGATCGATGCCTGGATCGATCCGGCACGCCCTGTGGCGCGGGCCATCGTCACCCATGGCCATTCGGATCATGCGCGGGGTGGCCATGGCGAGGTGTGGGCAACCGCGCCGACGCTTGCGATCATGGCCGAGCGTTATGGCCCCCAGCCCGGTGGCAGGCCCCTGGCCCATGGCGATGCGATCGAACTCGGGGGCATTCGGATAAGCCTGCATCCGGCCGGGCATGTTCTGGGGTCTGCCCAGGTGCGGCTGGAGAAGGACGGTGTCGTGGTTGTCGTCTCGGGCGACTACAAACGGGTGCCCGACCCCACCTGCCTGC
>JBKDAC010000173.1:0-3535 GCA_046316515.1 Sandaracinobacter sp.
ACTCAGCCTGTTCGAGCCGCAAGCCAGCCGCCTGAAACTCAACCCCCTGCACGACTGGTCCTCCGACCAGCTCCGCACCTACGCCGCCACCCACAAACTTCCCCCACACCCCCTCGTTGCCGACGGATACCCCTCCATCGGCTGCTCGCCCTGCACCTCACGCGTGCAACCCGGCGAAGACCCCCGCGCCGGCCGCTGGCGCGGCTGGGACAAATCCGAATGCGGGATCCACGTCCCCACGGACCCCGGCAACGACCCGGTGTTCTGAGCCCTGAACGCAGGGGCGCTGCCCCTGCACCCCGCAAGGGGCCATGTAGGCCCCTTGACCCCATAGTTTTGGGGAAAGGGCCCCCTAAGACATCTGTGCCAACGGCACCCTGTTTATCGGGGGCCCCTTCCCCAAAACTTCAGAGGTGCAGGAGGCTATAGCCTCCTGCTGGGGGTCCAGGGGGCAAAGCCCCCTATGTCTCAGCTCCAGACCCGGTCGAAGCGGGGGCCGAGGCGGACAAGGAGTTCGAACTGAGAGGCGCCGATCGCGTTGGCGAGGAAGGGCAGGTTCCAGTCGAGTTGGAGCCAGTCGCCTTCGGTCACGTCGGTGTTGGTGCAGTCGGTCGCGATCATGTCCATGGAGATGATTCCGGCAACTGGGAGCCGGTGGGGGCCTGCGAGGAGGTGCAAGTGCGGGGCGACGGCGCGGGGGATTCCGTCGGCGTATCCGATGTTGACGGTGGCGATCCGGCTGTCGGTGCGGGCGGTCCAGGTGGCGCCGTAACCGACGGTCTGGCCGGCGGGGACTTCGCGCACCTGGATCACCTGCGCTTCGGGTGTCACCACCCGGTGGCTTTGCGCGGCGGGGTGCGGGCGGCCGCCGAACAGGCCGAGGCCAGGGCGCACGGCGGAGAAGCTGAAGTCCGGGCCCCAGTGGATACCGGCCGAGTTGGCGAGGGCATGCGTGTGGCCAGGGGTGGCGGCGACGACGGCGCGGAAGGCGCCCAGCTGGCGCAGCGTCAGCGGGTGGGCCGGATCGTCGGCGCAGGCAAGGTGGCTGTGGATGGTGTGGATGGGGACAACAGCAATGGCGGCCGCGACATCCGAGGGGGCGACGCCCAGCCGGTTCATGCCGGTGTCGACCATCAGGTCGGCGGCGCGGCCTGGAAAGGCTGTGGCCCAGGCGGCGATCTGCGCGGCCGTATTCAGCACCGGGCGGGCGCACGGAAGGGCGGCAGCGGCTTGCGCGGCGGGCGCGGTGAAGCCGTGCAGGATCAGCAGCTCGAGGTCCGGGCGGTCGAGTGCGAGCGCCTCGGGCCAGGTGGCGACCGCGAAGCCGGGGGCGCCGGAGGCCTCCAGCCGGCGCACGACTTCGCGGGCGCCCAGGCCATAGCCGTCGGCCTTGACCGCCGGGATGGCGGGCACAGCGGCGAGGTCGCGGTGGCGGCGATAGTTGGCGGCAAGCGCCGCGCCATCGAGACGCAGGCGCAAGGGGGCGGGGGCGGTCGGCATCGCCCGCGCTTCTCCCCCAGCCTTGGCCGCGGCGCAAGGTCTGTGGTCAGACCCTGAGCGCCATTGCGTTGATGAAACGCATCGTTTCGACAGGGCTCAGCGCCGAAGCGTCGACCTCGATCCGCACCCGCGCGATGCTGCCCGCAAAGGGGAAGGGCGCAGTATAGGCCGGCGACACCCGGTTGCCGAGGTCGGCGCCCACCGAGAAGCCGTCGTAGCTGGTGGAGAACAGTGCGTGCGCAAAGGTCCGCTCGGCGCGCTTCTCGCCGTTCACGAACAGCGCGCCCGAGCCGTCGAACGGCCGGCTCTTCATCGTCTGCCTGTAGCGGATCTCCACCTTGCCCAGCGGCACCGGCCCGCCGTCGATCACCTCGCGCCAGGGCAGCAGCGACTGCACGTAGAAAAGCCGCCCGTCCTTCACATAGAGGGTATAGCCCGCCGGCTGACTTCCGTGGGCCACCAGCACGCCATCGCCGGTGCGGGTGCAATCGATGATGATCTCGTGCGGCAGCCCGCAGACCACAGGCGCCGTCTCGCGGCTCAGCCGCTCGATCGGGGGCTTCAGGTCCCACTTTTCCCGAATGCCGCGCGCCTGCCGGTCCTGCACCATGCGGATCACCATCTGCCGGTCGTCCAGCGGGAAGACGCCATAGCGTTCGGCGGCGGCCTGCCACTTTTCGGCCAGCTCCTTCACCTTGTCCGGCATGGAGGGGGCAAGGTCGTTCAGCTCATTGGGGTCCTTCGACAGGTCATAGAGCTCCCAGCTGTCTTGCCTGAAAGGCTTGCCGCGTTCGTGCCGGGTCACGATGCGGAAGGGTGCCGCGTAGAAGGCGCGATGCCCGCCCAGTTCGAAATACTGCTCGGTGCGGGTGGGGGCATCGGCTGCCTTGAAGGTCGGCACGATGGACTTGCCCTGCACCGGCTTCAGCTTCACGCCCCTGCGCGCCGCGGGCGCCTCCACACCGGTCACCTCCAGGATGGTCGGCATCAGGTCGATCACATGGACGAACTGCTGCCGCACCTTGCCCGCGTCCATGCCCTTGGGCCAGCGCACGATCAGCGGGTCGGCGACCCCGCCCAGGTGGGTGAACTGCTTGTAGAGCCGGTAGGGCGTGGTCGAGGCATTGGTCCAGCCGATGGGGTAGTGCGGGAAGGTCGGGTCCTCGCCCATCACATCCATCAGCTTCTGCGCCTCCGCCACCGGAACGGGCCGGCCGAAGGCAGCCGCGAACACGTTCGGCGTTCCCGTCTCGGTGCCCTCGGCGGAACCGCCGTTGTCCGAGAACAGCAGGACGAGTGTGTTGTCGGCGATTCCCAACTCCTCCAGCCGCTGCATCAGTCGCCCAATGTTGGCATCCACATTCGCCAGCATGGCGGCATAGACCTCCATGTAGCGGGCATAGAGGGCCTGTTCGGCAGGGCTCAGGCTGGCCCAGGGCTTTGCGCTCGAGGACAGCGGCGGCAGTGGCGTGTTCGCCGGCACGATCCCCAGCTGCTTCTGCTTCTCCAGCCGGGCCGCGCGGATCGCGTCCCAGCCCTTGTCATAGGCTCCCTTGAACCGCTCCCGCTCTGCCGCGCGCACCTGCAGCGGCGAGTGCACGCCAGGGAAAGCCATGTGCAGGAAGAAGGGCCGTTCGGGTTGCAGCGCCTTCTGCGTGCCGATGTAGCCGCAGGCCCGGTCGGTCAGGGCGTCCATCACATAATAGTCATCTGTCCGCGGCGGCTCGAGCGGCGCCACCCCGTCGTACAGTTCGCTCGGAGGGAAGAAGTCGGTCGAATGGCCCTGGAACCAATAGGCCCGCTCATAGCCGCGGTTGGTCGGCCAATTGTGGTAGGGGCCGTTGGCGCCGGTCGAATGGCCACTGTTCACGTGCCACTTTCCGACCAGCATGGTATTCCACCCGGCATCGCCCAGGATTTCGGCCACGGTTGCGGCCTCATGCGTCAGATCGCCCCGATAGCCGGGGTAGCCCGCGTCCACATCGGCCAGCCAGCCCATGCCGGCCGAATGATGGTTGAGGCCCGTCAGGAAGGC
>JBKDAC010000174.1:0-7212 GCA_046316515.1 Sandaracinobacter sp.
GGGCTGGGGCAGTGGAGCCGATCGGAAACAGTCGCCCAACATCGACAAGGGCCACCGCAGCCGCGAATGCATCGTGCTGCACTACACGGCCGGCTATACCGCCGCCTCGGCCATCGCCACCTTCGCCAGCAAGGCGGGCAAATCCAGCGCCCATTTCGTGGTGGAGGTCGACGGGCGCGTCACCCAGATGGTCAACTGCGACGACACCGCCTGGCACGCCGGCGGCAGCGTGTTCCGCGGCGGCGGCCAGGTGAACCGCCGTTCGATCGGGATCGAGATCGTGAACCCCGGCTACCACTTCCGCTCGACGACAGGGCAGATCCTGAACTGGGAGCGCAAGCCCATTCCCCAGTCGCGCCTTGCCCCCTTCCCCGGCATGATCGAAGCCCGCGACCCCTGGGTCGGCTCGGCAACCGCGCTCTGGCCGCTCTACCCCGAGGCGCAGCTGGCGGCCGTGGAAGCCATCATCCGCGCCTGCATCGCCGCCTATCCCTCGATCGCCGAAATCGTCGGCCACCGCGACGTCGACACCGTCCGCCGCCTGAAGGTGGATCCGGGCCCCGCCTTCCCGATGCCCCGCATGCGCCGCATCCTTGGCGACCGGCAGGATTCGGCCGACGCCGGCGGCGTTCTGCTGGTGGTGGACAGCCCGACAACCCCGCTCAACATCCGTGGCGGGCCCGACACCAGCTTCGACAAGCTGGACCGCGGCCCGCTGCGCCATGGGCTGGAAGTCGTTTAGCTGGAGGTGCGCGGCGACTGGATCAGGGTCCGCGTCGGCGACGGCAACAGCGCCTTCGAAGGCTGGTGCTTCGGGGCCTATCTGAAGCCGAAAGGTTGATTGCGCCGGTGCAAGCCCGCCGGTAAGGCCCCCCGGTCAATCTGCCGGAAGGAATGCGCGTGGCTGATCAGGTGAAGAAGGTGGTGCTGGCCTTTTCGGGCGGCCTCGACACGAGCGTGATCCTGAAGTGGCTGCAGACCACCTACAACTGCGAAGTCGTCACCTTTACCGCAGACCTGGGGCAGGGCGAGGAGCTGGAGCCCGCCCGCGCCAAGGCCGAGCTGATGGGCGTCAGGCAGATCTTCATCGACGACCTGCGCGAGGAGTTCGTGAAGGACTTCGTGGCGCCGATGATGCGCGCCAATGCGCTGTATGAAGGCCAGTATCTGCTGGGAACCTCGATCGCGCGGCCGCTGATCGCCAAGCGGCAGATCGAGATTGCGAAGATGGTTGGCGCCGACGCGGTGTCCCACGGCGCCACTGGCAAGGGCAATGACCAGGTCCGCTTCGAGCTGGGCTATTATGCGCTGGCGCCCGACATCCGCATCATAGCCCCGTGGCGCGAGTGGGACCTGACGAGCCGCGAGGCGCTGATCGCATTTGCCGAACAGCACCAGATCCCGGTTGCGAAGGACAAGCGCGGTGAGGCGCCGTTCTCGACGGACGCGAACCTGCTGCACACCAGCTCGGAAGGAAAAGTGCTGGAAGACCCGTGGGAAGAGGTGCCGGACTATGTTTACTCCCGCACCGACAACCCCGAGGACGCGCCGAACACGCCCGAATACATCACCATCGACTTCGAGGCCGGCGACCCGGTTGCGGTGAACGGAGAGGGGCTGAGTCCGGCGAGCCTGCTGAAGCGGCTGAACGACCTGGGCAAGACGCATGGAATCGGCCGGCTGGACCTGGTGGAAAACCGCTTTGTCGGCATGAAGAGCCGCGGCATGTATGAGACGCCGGGCGGCACCATCTGGCACGCCGCCCACCGGGGCATCGAGAGCATCACGCTGGATCGCGGCGCGGCGCACCTGAAGGACGAGCTGGCAGTGCGCTACGCCGTGCTCATCTACAACGGCTTCTGGTTTGCGCCCGAGCGAGAGATGCTGCAGGCCGCGATCGACCATTCGCAGGCCAAGGTGACGGGCACGGTGCGCCTGAAGCTCTACAAGGGCAGCGTGCAAGTGGTCGGCCGCAAGTCGCCGTTCAGCCTCTACTCCCCGAAGATCGTGACCTTCGAGGACGACCAGGGCGCCTATGACCAGCGGGATGCGAAGGGCTTCATCAAGCTGAATGCGCTCCGCCTAAGGCTGCTGGGCCAGCGCGACAGACAGGGTTAACGGCAGCCAAATTGTCGGCAGATGTTGCAGTCCAGTCCAGCTTTTCCGGCCTTCTCCGTGTTGCGCGGCATTGGCGCGCATTTTGCACCCGGCCGAAGCGGGTCGCCGGCAGTTCGGCCGACATCGAGGAGCCTATTCGCATGATCAAGCCATTCGTCGCACTTGCCGTTCTTGCCGCAGCAGGGGCCGCCAATGCCGCTGTCCGGACCTTGTTTGCCGACGATTTCGAGTCGGACACAACGGGATCCGGAATTGCAGGCGCCCTGAGCAACTGGACAGTTGAAGGCAACGTGGACGTCATCGGCATGCCCAATGATTTGGGCATCACCTGTGAAGGCAACTGTGTCGGCCTCGCTGGTTTTGGCAGGTTCGGCGCGATCAGGACCGGCAGCATCGCATTTGCCGCGGGACAAGCTGTCCGAATGGAGTTTGACCTCTCAGGCGACCAGCGCGAGCGGTCCATCGGGACTGACCGATAAGGCTTTAGATTGTCTTTCACTCCCGCCATAGATATCGAGTCGGCCAGCGCTTTCTTGCCCGCGTTGGGTTCCGCCCCTTGGGCTCTGGTACCAACATTCCATCCTTTGACCGCGCAGAGAATGTACCCAGCGGTCCCTGTCTCACACGCTATTTTTTCGCGTTCAGGCCCGTCCAAGCCGGATCGATGAGCCTGCGGTTTCAGGGCAGGATCGACGACGGCTTCGGCCCCCTCCTCGACAATGTGCGGGTCATCCAGGCCGTCATCCCCGAACCCGCCACCTGGGGCGGTGCTGATCGCCGGCTTCGGCCTTGTCGGCACGGCCACGCGCCGCCGCCGGACTGCCGTCGCGGCCTGAACAGGCTTCAACCGCGGCGCCCTTTTCGCGTCAGCGGCCGAAGATGGCCCGGAAGCGGGTGAAGGTAACTGCGGCTGCCGCCAGCATCCCGGCGCCGATCGCCGTCGGGTCGGGCGCGCCCGCCCGGTGCGCCAACGCGAACACGCCATAGTTCACCGCGATCCCAAGCCCGGCGGCCAGCACCTAGCGGCGGAATTCGGCGTGGCTGGGCTGCCCCTCGGCGCGGAAGGTGAAGGCGCGGTTCAGCAGGAAGCCCACGGCAACCGAGGCCGACAGCGACACCAGACGCCCGGCAAGCGCAGGCACGCCCGCCAGCCCCAGCAGGTGGAGCACCGACCAGTCGACCGCGAACACGACGGGCGCCACAAGCCCGAAGCGCAGTGCCTGGCCGATCCATTGCGGGCGTCGCTGCATGGGGCGGACCCAAGCGCCCGCACACAGGTTGGTCAAGGCCGCAATTGCCCGCTAAGGACCTGGGGCCAACAGGGAGAGCAGCATGGCAGACCAGCCGCCGGCAGAGATCAGCGACCTTACCATCTTTCGGCGCACGCTGGTGGTGGCGGCCGGAATCGGCTTTGCGGTCGCGCTGTGGCGCCTGACCGACCTTATCCTGCTGCTGCTGGCGGGCGCGCTGGTCGCCTTCATCTTCTACAAGTTCGCCAACCTGATCCAGACCCGGCTGAAGGTGCCCTTCCCACTCGCGCTCACGCTCGCCATCCTGCTTCCCATCCTGTTCATCGGCTTCGTCTTTGCTGCTTTCGGCAGCCTGATGGCAGACCAGTTCAGCTTGCTCTTCGACCAGCTGCCGGGCGCATGGGCCATGGTGCAGGACTGGCTGAAGAACTCTGAGCTGGGGCGGGAGGTGATGGCGCGCGCGGGCAGTTTCATGCCCGAAGCCAGCCGCATCGTGGCGACCGTCCAGACCATCGCCTCCAGCCTCGGCACCGTGGTCACCAGCCTGGTCGTCGTGCTGGTGGCCGGCATCTATCTTGCCGCCCAGCCCCGCCTCTATGGGCGTGGCGTGCTGCACCTGGTGCCGCCGCATGCCCGGCACAAGACGGTGACGACCGTGCGCGCGGTGGTCGACGCGATCAGTTCCTGGCTGAAGGCGCAGGGGGTTTCGATGATCTTCGTCGGCATCTTCACCGGGACCGCGCTTGCAATCGTCGGGATTCCGGCAGCACCCGCGATCGGCCTTGTCGCCGGCCTGTGCGAGTTCGTGCCCTATCTCGGCACAATCGTGGTCGCCATTCCCGCCATCCTGATCGGCTTTTCGATCAGCCCCGAAACGGGGGTGTGGACCATTGTCGCCATCGTCATCGTCCAGCAGGTGCAGGGCAATATCGTGACGCCGCTGGTGCAATCCAGCATGGCCGAGCTTCCGCCGGCGCTGACCATCTTCTCGCTGATCGCGGCCGGTGTGCTGCTGGGGCCGATGGGCGTGATCCTGGCCGTGCCGCTGACCGTTGTGGCGCAGACGCTGGTGAAGGAGCTGGTGACCTATCTGCCGTCAGAGGATCATCACCACCCGCCGCATACCCCCTAGGCGCCACGCGCCGCCAGCCGCTTTGCAACCCCGCGCAGCTTGAAGCCCAGGCCCACCAGCAAGGCGCCGAACAGCAGGGACCAGGCGCCGATCCACCAGATCATGATCTTCGCGCCCGTCAGCGGTGCCAGGATCAGCACAATCCCGAACAGCAGGCTGATGAGGCCGGCACCCAGCAGCAGCCCGCGCCCATGCGCTGCATCGAGCTTCAGCGCCGCCAGCATCAGCAGGATGCCGCCCAGCAGCGCCTTCACAGTTATGAAGATGAACAGGAAGGCGAGCGCAAAGCCCGGCATGGTGAGCATCAGCACGCCGATCACGATCGAGGCGACGGCTTCCACCGCGAGCCACACCCAGCGCGCGCCCTGACGGGCCTGGCCGACGGCAGCGCCAAGCCCGAAGGCCCCGTCCACGATCGAGAAAACTGCGAACAGCAACACCAGGGACAGGCCCGCGACCGCGGGGCTTACGAAACAGATGATGCCGAAGATGATGCCGGCGAGGCCCCTGAGCGCGATCAGCCACCAGCGCCGTTCCAGAAGCTCCTGCAGCGCATCACGCGCACCATCCAGAACCATGTGCAACCTCCCCTTCGGCCCCATGCCGTGGCAGCAGAAGGCCCGAGGCGCGGGCAAAGGTCAAGAAGCGGGCAAAGGTCAGGAAGCGGCGCCCTCCAGCACAAACACCAGCCCCTCGGCTGTGCGGATGAATCCGGCTGTCTCGAGCAGACCGGCAAGGATCGGATGGGCGTTGCGGACGGCGAGGTCCGCGCGCCAGCGCCCGGATGGCCACAGGCGCATGTCGAGGCTGTTGGGGCCGTCGGGCAGCGCGAGCGGCGCGTGGAACGCCTCTCCGTCGCAGCGCGGCTGCCCTGCCAGCTGCGGCAGTTCCCCGATCAGTGGAAGCGGCCCGACGGTGGCGGTTACCGTTCCCGACACTGCCTGGCAGCGCCCCTTGAGGTCTGTCTGGACGGTCACATCCTCAAGCCCCAGCACCACGGGCACGCCACGGGCCGCGAGCGTGACCGTCCCCGAAACGTCGGTCAGCTGCCGCGTGGTGCGCGACAGGGTTGCGCGCCCGGCCAGTTGCTCGCCCAGCCGCGCGAAGGCGATTTCCGCCTCGCCCCTCAGCAGCGGGGCAATGGCGAGCCCGGCGTCGACATCGCCCAACGGAATGCCCTGATAGCGCGCCCCGCGGATCCGGCCTTTCCAGATGGTGCCTTCCACCCGATCGGCCTGGAGGCCCGGCACATAGCGCTGCGTCACCCAGCTGAGCGGCAGGAAGGCGATCAGCAGGCCGGCGAGCAGCAGCAGCAGCCCGAGCAGCAGAAGTCCGGTCCTTCGCATAGGTGCATCCTCTACCATCATTGACTGCGGCTCCCGCACGCTGCAATCCCGCCCCGCCGCCCAAGGCCGGGCCGCGAAGGAGCAGGACAGTGGGTTATCGGGTTGTCGTCGTCGGCGCCACGGGCAATGTGGGCCGCGAAATGCTGAACATCCTGGCCGAGCGGGAATTCCCGCTGGCCGAGCTGGCGGCCGTCGCCTCGCCGCGTTCGCAGGGCGACATCATCGACTTCGGCGAGACGGGCAAGACCCTGAAGGTCAACTCCATCGAGCATTTCGATTTTTCGGGCTGGGACATCGCGCTGTTCGCCGCCGGATCGGGCCCGACCAAGATCCATGCCCCGCGTGCGGCCGAAGCCGGCTGCGTGGTGATCGACAACTCGTCGCTCTATCGGATGGAGCGCGATGTGCCGCTGATCGTGCCCGAGGTGAACCCGGAAGCCATCGATGGCTTCCGACAGCGCAACATCATCGCCAACCCCAACTGCTCGACAGCGCAGATGGTGGTAGCGCTGAAGCCGCTGCACGACGAAGCCGGAATCACACGCGTGGTGGTGTCCACCTATCAGTCGGTCTCGGGTGCCGGAAAGGCCGGGATGGACGAGCTGTTCGAGCAGACCCGCGCAGTGTTCGTGGGCGACGAGAAGCGCCAGGAGAAGTTCACCAAGCAGATCGCCTTCAACGTGATCCCGCACATCGACGTCTTCATGGATGCCTCGTCCGACTACGACGGCTACACCAAGGAAGAGTGGAAGATGGCGGCAGAGACGAACAAGATCCTGTCGCCCGACATCCGCGTGACGGCCACCTGCGTGCGGGTGCCGGTGTTCGTGGGGCACAGCGAGGCGATCAACATCGAGTTCGAACGCCCGATCTCGGTCGCGAAGGCGCAATCCATCCTGCGCGAGTCGCCGGGCGTGATGCTGGTCGACAAGCGCGAGGACGGCGGATACCTGACCCCGGTCGAGTGCGTGGGCGATTATGCCACCTTCGTCAGCCGGGTGCGCAAGGACCCGACGGTCGCGAACGGCCTGACACTCTGGTGCGTGTCCGACAACTTGCGGAAGGGCGCGGCGCTGAACGCGGTCCAGATCGCCGAGCTGCTGGGGCGCAGGCATCTGAAGAAGGACAGCTGACGGATTTGCTCTTGGCGGCAAGAGGTGCCGCTTGCGATGCAGCGCACCCTTCCCTTGTTGTTTTATCTTTGTGCGCCAAATCCGGCCGCAGCTAACTTATCGTCCCTTGGATTGGCTGAGGACTGTCACTAGAGCGTTTTCCGATCAGTTTGCATCATATCCGCAGGAGCTGAAGTAGTTGGCGCATTCGGTGGGCTGGAAGATGTCGACGAGCTTGCCGATGAGGTCCCAGA
>JBKDAC010000175.1:0-523 GCA_046316515.1 Sandaracinobacter sp.
GGTCGGGGGACGGAGGTTACAGGGCAGTTCTTTGAACGCGGTTGCTTCTTCGGCGATGTGCATGCGCTGTGCACCGATGGGCCGGCGATGCACAGCATCGATGTGATCGAGACGGGGCGGGTGGTGATGCTGACGCCTGCGGCGCTGAATGCGGCCTATGATTCCGATCATGCGCTGGAGCGGTTCGGGCGGATCCTGATGACGGTAAGTTTGCTGGGCACCCAGAGGCGTGCGGCGGCGCTGCTTCGGAATTCGGCCGAGGAGATGTACGACGGGCTGATGCAGCAGCGCCCGGAACTTGCGCGGCGGGTGCCGCAGTTCATGAGTGCAGCCTATCTGGGCATAACACCGGAAGCGCTGAGCCGGATCCGGCGCAGGCGCACGCAGCCGCCGTCGCAGAGGCCGGGCCAGCTGGCGCTGTGATCGGCGCCTATCCTCAGGCGCCTATCCTCAGGCGCCGGTCCTCAGGCGCCGGGCGCGGCGCCGGGCGCGGCGGGGGGTGCGGGCGGATAGGCTATGGCGA
>JBKDAC010000176.1:0-18272 GCA_046316515.1 Sandaracinobacter sp.
GCCCTAAGCAGCGGCCACAGGCGCTGCACCGCGTGCGAGCGGCGCAGGGGCACCCGCGTCACCAACGGCAGCGGCTGGCCCGACGCTGTCGGCTGCTCAGCGAGGGCGGGCACGGCGAACAGCAGCATGGCCACGATCACGCCCAGCGCCACCAGGATCAGCAGCGCGGGATAGGCCAGCGACGAGATCAGCCGCGAGCGCAGCGCCACCTGCGCCTCCAGCGTGTCGGCCAGCCGCGCCAGCAGAAGCGGCAGCCGTCCCGACGCCTCGCCCGCCGCGATCGTCGCCTTCACCTCGGGCGGGAAGGCCGACAGCGGCAGGGCGGCCGCAAGCGGGCTTCCGCCCTGCAGCGCCCGGTTGGTTCGCTGAAGCACCAGCCGCTCGGCCTCGCTCCCCGGCTGGCGCGCAAGCGTCGCAACCGCATCGGAAATCGGCATTACGGCCGACAAGGTCGCCATCTGGCGGATCAGTGTCGCACGCGCCTGCGGCTTCAGCCGCGGTGCGGCCGGATCGGCCGCGGCAGAGCCGGACAGGGAGCCGAGCCGGATGGGGCGCTTCCAGAAGGGCAGTTCGGCGCCGGGGGCTGGCGGCCGCCCGGCGGTCATGGGGCGCCGCCCGGATCCGCGGTTGCAGCATGGGCCAGGGCCGTCGGGTCGACCCCGGCCGGGATGGTCGCATGGCTCAGGTCCCGCACGGGCTCGCCCTGGAACAGGGGAAGCACCTCGGTGGGCGTGGTGCGCTTGGTGCGCACGGCCTCGCGCGCCGATTCCTTCAGCGACCGGTGCAGCCCGGCCGCCTCCAGCCGGCCTTCGCCGGCCCCTTCGTTGATCAGCGCCCGCACCGGCCCGTCCACGGTGATCAGCTCGAACAGGCCCCGGCGCCGCGCATAGCCCGTCTGCCGGCAGCCGGGGCAGCCATTGGCCTTGGCGACCGGCAGCCCGGCGGTCAGCCCGATGCGCTGGGCCAGTGGCGGCGCCAGCGGCTCCTCGGTCGCGCACACGGGGCACAGCTGGCGGGCAAGCCGCTGGGCAATCACCGCGCGCAGCGTGGCCGCGATCAGGAATGTCTCCACCCCGAAGTCCCTGAGGCGCGTGATCGCGCCGGCCGCCGAATTGGCGTGCACGGTCGACAACACCAGGTGGCCGGTCAGGGCCGCCTGCACCGCGATCTCGGCGGTTTCCCGGTCGCGGATTTCCCCCACCATCACCACGTCGGGGTCCTGCCGCAGGATGGCGCGCAGCCCTTGCGCGAAGGTCAGCCCGACGCGGGTGTCGACCTGGGTCTGCCCGACGCCCTGCACGGCATATTCCACCGGGTCCTCGACGGTCAGGATGTTGCGCTTCCCGTCGTTCAGCAGCTTCAGTGCGGCATAGAGGGTGGTCGTCTTGCCTGCCCCCGTCGGGCCCGTCACCAACACGATGCCGTTGGGCGCGCCCAGCGCCTCGGTCAGGGCATCCAGCGTCGTCGGGTCAAGCCCCAGGTCCTTCAGCTCCAGCCCGACGCTGGATTGGTCAAGGATCCGCATCACCACGCGCTCGCCGCCCCGCGCGGGTAGGGTGGAAACCCGCACGTCCAGCGCCCGGTTGCCCAGCGTCAGCGAGATGCGGCCGTCCTGCGGCAAGCGCTTTTCCGCAATGTCCAGCCGCGCCATCACCTTCACGCGGCTCACCAGCATCGGCGCGATCTGGGCGGGCAGGCGCAGCACCTCTTCCATCACGCCGTCGCGCCGGAAGCGGACGGACATGCCGACGTCGGCCGCGCTGCTGTCGGCCGCCTGCGGCTCAAGGTGGATGTCGGATGCACCCTGCTGCACGGCCTGCGCCACGATTGCGTTGATCAGCCGGATCACCGGTGCGGCATCGTCATTGTCCAGCAGGTCGGCCGTGTCCCGCGCCAGCGTCGCCAGGTTGGAGGCCGCCGCCGCATCGGCCGCCGCCGACAGGCCGTCGGTCGCATAGGTTTCCGAAAGCAGCCTGTCGAACGCCTCGTCCGACAGGCTGTCGATCAGGATGGCCCGGCCCGCGACCCGGCGCGCCTCAAGGATGGCGGCCGGCTTTGCGCCCCGGCGAACGGCCAGCTTGTCGGATCCTGCCACCATCAGCACGCCGTTTGCGCGGGCGAAGCTGTAGGGGATGGTCGGCTGGGACCCACCGGCGATGCGGGGCGCAGCCGGTCCGGGCGCTCCCGTCTTAGCAATCGCCTTGGGGTCGCCGCTCATGCTGTCACTTCGTCCGGTCGGGCGCAGGTACGGGCGCTGCCTGCTGGGACGGCGGGAAGGGCTCCGGCTTGTAGGGCGGCGCCGCACGCAGATATTCATAGGCCATCGCGTCCAGCCGCGAATAGCCGTCCCGGGCCGTCTGCGCCTCGCGCACGGCATCCCAGCGGTTGGCGGTCACCGAATCGGCATCGGACTGCGACCGCACCACCGTCGGGCGGATGAAGATCATCAGGTTGGTCTTCACGCGATTTCGGGTCCGGGATCGGAAGAACACGCCAAGGCCCGGAATGTCGCCCAGGATGGGGATCTTCTCCAGGCTTCGACGCTCGCTATCGTCCAGCAGGCCGCCCAGCGCCAGGATCTGCCCGTCTTCTACGGTCACGGCTGTTTCCAGTTCCCGCTTGTTGAGGATGAAGTCCCGGTCCGCCACCGTCCGTGCAATCGACGACACCACCTGGTTGATCGTCAGCGTGATCGTGCCGCCCGCATTGATCTGCGGCTTCACGGCCAGCTGGATACCCACGTCCTGCCGCTGCACCGTGCGGAAGCTGTTGTCCAGGTTCTGGCCAAGAGCCTCGCCGGTCGTGACGGGGATTTCCTGCCCGACCAGGATGCGCGCGGGCTGGTTGTCCAGCGTCATGATCGACGGCGTCGAGAGGATGTTCGAATCCACGTCGCTCTTCACGGCGTTGATCACGAAGCCGAAGATGGTGCTGCCGCCCAGGTTCACCCCGCCCCCAGTGAAGCCGTTGGTGCCGAGGAGGCTGTCGACCGCCGCGTCGCGGAAGGAATCTGCCGCGTCGCCCGTGATCAGGCCCCTTTCCGCTGCCACCGCGCCCGACAGCGCTAGCAGATTGGGGGCCGCGTTCGAGAAGTTGGACGAAACGAGCGGAACGGTCCCGTCGCTTCCAGCCAGAAGGAACTGGACCCCCAGCCGCTGGGCGGCGGTGTCCGAAATCTCGACGATGATCGCCTCGACCTGCACCTGCGCGCGCGGGGTGTCGAGCTGGCGGATCACCTCGCCCAGTTCGCGCTGGATCTCGGGCGGGGCCGCAATGATCAGCGCATTGGCGCCTTCATAGCGCGTGATGATCGCACGCCGGCGGCTGTTGCCGGCAGCCACGCCCGCATTGGCCGGCGTGGCGGCGACCGGCTGCTGGGGCTGCTGCTGCTGTTGTTGCTGCTGGCCGCGATTGCCGAACGGCGTGCCCGCAAGGCCCGTGATCCCGCCCCCCGTGTGCATCGGGGTCGGCATCTGTCCCATCAGCTGCTGCAGAACAGGCATCACTGTGGCGGCATCGGCATGCTGCAGGAACACCACGCGCGATTCCGAGCCGCCTGCGGCCTTTTGGTCCAGATCGCGCGCAATCCCGGCGATGCGCTTCACCTGGTTCGCCTCACCCCGGATCGCGATCGCGTTCGAGGCATCGATGGGCACGACCGAGATGGCGCTCGCGGCGTTCGCCTCGCCACCCGGCTGCTGCACCAGGCGCTGCAGGCTCTGCGCCAGGTCGCGCGCGCCGGCATTGCGCAGCTGCACCACCTGCGTCGTCGAACGGTCGCGGTCGATCTCGCGCAGCACCTGGCGGGCGCGCGCGATATTGTCGGAAAAGTCAGCGATGATGATCGAATTGCCCGCCCGGTTGGCCGAAGCCGTGCCGTTGCGGCTGAGCACCGGGCGCAGCGATTCGACGGCCGCCTGCGCGTCGATATTCGTCAGCGGGATGACGGCGGTGGAAAAGCGCGCCCCGCCGGCCCCGGCCCCGGCGCCGGCCTCTGCCGGCTGCACGCGATACTGGCCGGTGCCCGACGGCACCGCGACATAGCCATTGGCCCGCAGCGTCGCGAGGAACAGCTCGAAATACTGGTTCCGGCCCAGCGGCTTGTCGGACACCACCGACACCTTCCCCTGAACGCGCGGATCGACAACGAAGGTCGCCCCCGTCACCCGGGCCACATCATCGATGAAGGCGCGGATGTCGGCATCGCGCAGGTTCACCGTCGTCTGGGCCAGCGCCGGCGTGGAGACCGACGCAAGCAGCAGGCCGGCTGCCACAAGCCCCCGGCACAGGGTGGTGCGAAGCGTGCCGCGGCTCATTGCCCACCCCCCTGTTCGGGCAGGGCATCGGGGCCGGGCGCCCGATTGGCACCCCCGGGCGGCACGAGGTCGATCGCATCGGGCTCTGCCTGGCCGCTCGGGGCCGGATCGGCGGAAGGGGCTCCACCGGGCGCGGTTCCGAAGGGCGGCGGCGGCGCCGTTGCACCGGCACCGCCGGCCGTTGCCGGATCAAAACGCTGCACCGCCTGTCCGCTGCCGGAATCGAGCCACAGCGCCTCGCGCGTGCCGCCGCGATCCAGCACCACATGATCGCTGGCAATGGCGGCCAGCGTGACGCCGTCGGACACGGCGTCACCCACGGCATAGACCATCTGCTGCCCGTCGCCGGTCGCGATGATCGCGCTGCCCCTGCCAGTCGCCGAATCGGCGCGAACGCCGTGCAGGCTGAACGGAAGCGCCGTGACCGGCAGCGAATCGTCGGTCCGCGCGACCGACGGGAAGAAGGGGTCGACGCGCGACAGCAGCGCCCGGTCGGCAAGCGGGGGTGGCGCAAAGGGCGGCGGCACCGGAATGGGCACAAGCGCGATGGCCACAGCGCGCCAGGCCAGCATCGCGGCTGTCAGAAGCAGCGCTGCCAGAATCATGTGGCCGGGATGAAGCCTGCCTGCGGTCACGACGGAATCCGGGCCCCCGCGTCTTCGGAGCCGGCGATGTTGTGCGTCATGACGATGTCTCGAGCCTCACGGCAGGATGGAGGACAGGCCCCGGTGCCCACGGTACCCGGAATGCGTGGGGTAGGGCTGATTGTGATTCGCTTCAAGGCTTTGTCCCTCCCCACCTCGCCGTCCTCAGCCACCCGTGCCGGCCTGCCCGGCCAGCCACAGCGGAAAGGCCGAAAGGGCAAGACAGGCGCCGAACGGCACGGGATCGGTCGCGCGACTGCCGCCCGGTCCGCGTCGCGCGCGGACGGCTGCAAGGGCGAGGCCGATCAGCGCCGACACCAACACTAACGGCGGTATCATAGCAGGGCTTAACCACGCTCCGAGCCCGGCCATCAATTTGGCGTCTCCCATGCCCAATCCGTCGCGTCCGCGCAGCCGCCGATAGGCAAGGGCCAGCAGCAGTGCCCCACCCCCGCCGATGGCCGCACCCGCCAGCCGTTCGGCCGGGCTTCCGGCGCCGAACAGCAGACCCAGCCCCAGCAACGGCAGGGTCAGCCGATCCGGCAGCCAGAAATGGCCCAGGTCCAGCGCCAGAAGGGCCAGCAGCAGCCAGCCGAACAGCGCGCCCGCCAGCCCGGCGGGCGACGGGTTCGCCACCAGGGCCAGCGCCCCGATCGCGGCGGCGGCCAGTTCCATGCCGGGATGAATGGCGGCAATGGCGGTCCCACAGTGCCGGCACTTGCCAACCGCCATGGCCCATGACAACAGCGGCACCAGGTCCCGCGCCTCAAGCTGGACCCCGCAACTGTCGCAGCAGGACCGACCGCCTAGCGCGCGCCCGCAGGGCCAGCGAACCACCAGGGTCGCCAGAAACGATCCGGCGACGAGGCCCAGAAGTCCCCCGAGAATCGGCCAGATCAGGGCGTCCATGTCCGAGGGGTCGTGGAGCAGGGGCTGAAAGTAAACCCCGGAACACCACGGGGATGCTTGCCTGAGCGTTAATTTCTGTCAATATCTTCAAGGGTCGGTATTGAAATGGTCGGCATTGAAATGGTCGGGGGCTTCGCCCGGCAAGCAGCAGAGAGCAGCATGTCGAACGTCGCGGGCAAGACCTATGTGAAGCGCTCCCCGGTCGAGACGACGATGAGCTTCAACGATTACTGGCCCGGCCGCCCGCCGCTGAAGGGGCCGACCATTAACAACCTGATCCTGCGCGCGGCAGTTCCGGCCGTGCTGGCCGGCCTGATCGTGCTGCTGCTGGGCGGCGGCTGGTGGGCGCTGCCCGCAGCAATCGCGGGCCTTGCACTCGGGGCCTGGCGCGTGGTGCGTTTCCTGTGGTCGACGGGCGCAAATGAAAAGGGTTGACCCGACATGAGTGGATTTTCGCGGTTCCGGGCGGCGCTGGACGGTGTTTCCGGGCTTGGCCGCGGATTCCTGGCGGCAAAAGGCGGCCTCAAGGCCCGTTTGCAGGCGGTGCTCGGCTCTGCAGCCGGGCAGCGCAATGCGATGGCCGTGCTGCGCTTTGCCAAGCCGCACCTGCAGCTGAAGCAGAACCTCATCACATGCTATGAGGCAGAAGGCGCGCTGATGGTAACACGCGCAGCCGATTTCCATGCGGTGATTGAGCGGCAGGACCAGTTCCAGGTGGTCTATGGCAGCCGGATGCGGATGCTGACCGGCGGGCGTGACTTCTTCCTGGGGATGCAGGACGGGCCGGACTATCGCCGTGACACAGGCGCAATGCGGTCGATCGTGAAGCCCGACGATCTGGGGCCCGCCATGGCGATGGCGCGAGCCGAAGCGGCCGAAGCGCTTGCGGGGCCCGAGGTGGACCTGCCGCCTTCCCTGTCGGCGCGCACTCGGGCGCTGATGATGCAGCGCTATCTCGGTGTGGAGATGGAGGCGGAGCAGCTGATCGCCGATGCGACGGTGATGTTCCACTTCCTGTTTTCGGATCTTGCTGCCGACCCTGCGATCACGGCCGCCGCCATGGCCGCGAAGGACAGGGTGAACGCCGCGATCGACGCCAGCGCCGCCACGGCCGGCCCCGACACCCTGCTGGGACGAGCGGTCGCGGCCGGCAAGGCCGGAAGTTCCGCCTTCGACGCCGACGGGATCCGCGCCAACATCATCGGGATCGTCATCGGCGCCATCCCGACCCTGTCGAAGGCCAGTTGCCTGGCGCTGAAGGAGCTGCTGCGCCGCCTCACCGCCTTTGCAGCCGTCCGGCCCCTTGCTCAGGCCGGCAACAAGCCTGGTGTTGCCGATCATCTGTGGGAAGCGCTGCGCTTCAACCCGGTGAACCTGATCCTCTATCGCCGGGCTGCAACCGCGACCCGCATCGGCGACACCGAGGTCGCCGCGAACAGCATGGTGCTTGCCGCCAACTCGTCGGCCATGTTCGACGAGGAAACCGTGGAGCAGCCAACCCGCTGCCTCGCCTGGGGCTGAAAGTTGCAGCCTCTGAGATTCCTCTTGCTGCTATGGGCGGGGCCTGCGCTTGCGGCCGGCGGCACCCACATCGTCGATGACTCGGCAGTCGAGACCCCTGGTCTTTGCAACACGGAGCTGTTCGGCAAGCATTTCGGGCCCGGCCGCTGGAGCGGAACGGCAAATCTCAACTGCACCTTCAAGACCGCGCCACGGCTGGAGCTGGGTGTTGGGCTGGTCCGGACCCAGGAGCGGGACGGGCAGGAAACGGCAATTGGCCCGGCTTTCAAGTGGAACCTCGCCGAGCCGACGGGGGGCAGCCCCGGACTGGCGCTGGTCGGTGCGATGAAGCTTGCAACCGAGACCGGGCGGGTCGAATCCGCGACACTGTTCGTGCCGGTGACCTTCGCAGTGTCCGACGGGCTTGCTCTCAGCCTGAACCTCGGCTGGCAGCATGTGCGACTGGCGGATACGCCCAACACTGCGACGTTCGGGGCCCAGCTGGAAGCGGCTGTTGCAGAACGCCTGGGCCTGATGATCGAAGCCTTTGCCACACTGGAGGATCAGCCCGGCGCCCAGGCGGGGCTGCGCTGGACTCCCGTGGATGCCTTGGACCTCGACCTGACCCTCGGCCACAAGGTGGACGGCGTGTCGGACCTGTCGCTTGCGATCGGTGCGGTGCTGCGGTTCTAGGTCGATATCCCGGCAGATTCCGACCGTGAGCCCTTTTCGATCTCGCGCAGCCCGGCAATGAAGTCGCGCTCGCAGCTCAACCGTCCGGCAACCTTGCTGTCGGGATCGACCACGCGCCAGAAGGGCACGACGTCGGCAACCGGCTTCCCGTCCGCCATGTCCATCAGCGCAGTTTCGGCCACGATCCTGAGATAAATGGCCGTGGTGACCGGGCAAGTCGCCTGTGCATGCGCGGCGCGCGCCAGTTCGTGGCGCATCCGCTCGATCTTGCGCGTCTCGCCGACGGGCACGCGCTGGCAATAGTTGGCAATCGCGCCGGGCGAGGCAATGTGCATCAGCGTGCCGCTGCCGATACCGGCAAAGTCGGTCGACAGCATCACATTGTGCGGCGCCTTCACCTTGTCGAAGCGCTTGCGCCAGTCTGTTGGTTGTTTGTGCTTCCCGCTCACGAATCGCCTCCAGGATTCCTGCCCTGTGGTTAGCATCAGCGTCCGATCAGGCCCAATAAGGTGGAGGAACTTCTTTTGATTCCAGCGGATTGACTATCAGGCGCGCAGCCGCGCCAGCGCCTCTTCGCGGCCGATCAGCGGCAGGAAGGTCGCCATGTCGGGCCCGGTCGGAGTTCCCATCAGGGCCAGCCGCAGCGGCGCGAACAGGGCCTTGCCCTTGCGGCCGGTGGAGGCTTTCAGCGCCTCGGTCAGCGCAGGCCAGACTTCGGCATTGAAGGCCAGGCCGGCCAGCGTCTCGGCGGCCGCTGCAAGATAGGCGCGGTCCTCGTCCGGCTGGTCGGGTGCAGTGATCGGCCCTTGGATCACGGACTTCCACTGCTCGGCCTCGGCCACGCTTGCGATGTTGCCGCGAACCGCATTCCATTCTGCTTCGGTCAGGCTGGTCCGGCTGGCTACTGCCGAATGCGGCATGTGGTGCAGGATGGCTGCGTTCAGCCGATCGAGATCGGCTTCGTCGAACCGGGCTGTTGCGCGACCAAGGTTCGTGATGTCGAAGCCCTCGATCAGTGGTGCGTCGGACGTGACGGGTTCGACCGACTGGCTGGTGCCAAGGCGTGCCAGCAGCGCCTTCACCGCGATCGGCTCAATGCCGCGGTCCCGGAATTCGAAAACGCCGATGGAGCCCAGCCGCTTCGACAGCGCGCCATCCGCGCCGGTCAGCAAAGCGGCATGGCCGAATTTCGGGGACTCAGCCCTCATGGCAGCGAACATCTGCAGCTGGATGCCAGTGTTCGTCACATGGTCCTCGCCGCGCACCACATGCGTGACCCCCATGTCCACATCGTCGATCACGCTGGGCAGCATGTACAGCCAGCTGCCGTCCGCCCTGCGGATCACCGGATCCGACAGCGAGGGCACATCGATCCGGCTGGGGCCGCGGATCAGGTCGGCCCACTCATGCGGCAGCGCCGGGTCCAGCTTGAAGCGCCAGTGCGGCTTGCGGCCCTCGGCAGCGAACCGGGCATGGTCCGCCTCCGTCAGCGCAAGCGCAGCGCGGTCATAGACCGGCGGCAGGCCGCGCCCCAGCAGAACCTTGCGCTTCAGGTCCAGCTCGTCGGGCGTCTCATAGGCGCGATAGGCATGGCCAGTCGCTGCCAGCTGGCCCAGCACCTCTTCATAGCGCGCCATCCGGGCCGACTGCTTCTCCTCGGCGTCGGGCGTCATGCCCAGCCAGGCAAGGTCGTCGCGGATGGACTGCGCAAATTCCTCGGTCGACCGCGCCGTATCGGTATCGTCCAGCCGCAGCAGGAATCGCCCGCCCTGCTTGCGGGCCAGCAGCCAGTTCAAAAGCGCGGTGCGGACATTGCCGACATGAAGCCGCCCGGTGGGCGAGGGTGCAAAACGGGTGACGATCATGTGCGCGGCGATAGTCTCACCCGCGCGTGAGCGCAAATTGCATCCCGCGCGTGAGCGCAAATTTCAAGCGGGGGTCAGTTCCCGAACCGCGTGCCCTTCGGCACTTTGACCGGCGTGAACTTGCCCAGCGAGCAGATGCCGAAGTTGATCCCGCTGATCGGGTCCACCACGTCGAACGGATCCAGCTCGCAATATTGTGTGGTCGTGGTGCGGAAGATCAGGATGCGGTCGTCGCGCAGCACCGGGCAGCGGGCGCGCAGCTCGTTGCGGAACCAGTTTCCCCCGCCGGTGCGGAACATCAGCACCGACTGGCCTGCCGCCTTGGTCGACACATTGGTCCGGTTCGGGATGCAGGTGCGCGGCTCGCCCTTGGCCGTCAGCGTCATCGGGTCTGTGGGCGGCGCCTTTTCGGCAAGCGCAGGGGCAGCCATCGCAAGCAGGGCCGCAAGGGCCATGGATCGAAGCTCAGAAGACATCCTTGGCGCTCCTCCTTGCCCCCAGTTCCGCAATCGACTCTGCCCGCACGAACGGGTTGGTGGCAAGCTCTTCAGACAGGCGGAAGGGAACTGTCGGCTGCCCTTCGGCCCGGGCCGCTTCCACGGCGGCAAGCCTGGCTGCCAGCGCGCTGTTCCCCGGCTCCACCGTGATCGCAAACCGCGCATTCGACAGGGTATATTCGTGCGCACAGCAGACCAGCGTGTCCGCCGGCAGGGCCTTCAGCTTGCCCAGCGCCGCAAACATGTCGGCCGCACTTCCCTCGAACAGCCGGCCGCACCCCATGGCGAACAGCGTGTCGCCCGGGAACAGCAGCCCCTCCGCCGGCAGGTGATAGGCGATGTGACCCGCCGTGTGGGCCCCCACGAACAGCACCTCGGCATGGGTATCGCCCAGGGCCACGCTGTCGCCGCCTTCCACCGTCCGGTCGATGCCCGGAATCCGCTCGGCCTCCCGCGCGGGCCCCACGATGGTGCAGCCGGTCGCGGCCTTGATGGCCGCATTCCCGCCGACATGATCCGGGTGCCAGTGGGTGTTCAATATGTGGGTGATGCACAGGCCCAGTTCGTCGGCCCTGGCAAGCACGGGGTCGGCGACGGCCGGGTCGATAACGGCGGCAAGGCCGGGGGCATAGGGCAGAAGCCAGACATAATTGTCCGACAGGGCCGGGATGCGGACGGGCTCGGTCATGGCGTTCCTCTACCCCATCATAGGGGCCGGGGCCATGGCCGAGCCGTCGCAGTCAGCTACGCGAGAGCAGCGCCTCAGCGGGCGCTGCCGTCGGACTTGCCGCACATCTTGTTGGCTTCTTGTTGGCTTCCGACTTCATGCACTCGCGCAGCGTCTCGACACCCTGGTCGGTCGCAAGGTTGAGGTCGCCATAAGGAATCTGGGTCGAAACCTTTTCCCAACCCATCTGCAGATAATCCGACGTCACCATGACATCGGCCTGGGCGTTCGCGGCGGTGGCGGAGGCGATCAGTGCAAAGGCACCGAGGATCAGTGCAGTCTTCATCGAGGAAATGCCCCGTTCGCGTTGCGCCAGAGGTGGCGCACATGATCCCCCGGTGACCGGGAAACTATACCCGGATTCAGGCGTTTGCAAAAAAGCCCGCGCGTCACCAGCTCCCGATGTTGGGCGCGGAAGTCCAGGGTTCCGCGGGCGCCAGTGCAGGCCCCATCTGCAGAAGCTCAACCGAAATGCCGTCGGGCGAGCGGACGAAGGCCATGCGCCCGTCGCGCGGCGGGCGGTTGATGGCGACCCCGCCATCCGCCAGCCTCTGGCAGGAATCATAAATATTCTCAACAGCATAGGCGACGTGTCCGAAATTCCGGCCGCCGTCGTAGCTCGTCTCGTCCCAATTGTGGGTCAGCTCGATCTGGGCCTCCTCGTCGCCGGGCGCCGCCAGGAAGATGAGCGTGAAGCGGCCGGCCTCATTGTCGAACCGGTGCAGCTCCTTTAGGCCCAGCAGGCCGAAGAAGCGGATGGTTGCGTCCGGATCGGACACGCGCAGCATGGTGTGCAGATATTTCATCGGGGCGCTCCCACTTTCAATGGCCGGCCTTCGTAGCGCTCAAACAGCTCCACGATCCAGCCCGGCACCGGGGCCGAAGGGCCGCGCGGTTCGGCAACATGCACCTGCACCGTCTCCCCGCTCGCCCGCAGGTCGTCGCCGTCGGGGCCATTTGCAAGGCCGTGGATTTCCAGTGCCATGGTCATCGAACTGGTGCCGATGCGCGCCGTTCGGCAGCAGATCAGGATTTCCTCGTCCAGCTGGATGGGCGCCCTGTACTCGACAAGGGCGCGGGCCACATGGAACTCCACCCCGCCGGCAACGCCCGTGTTGTCATACAGCCCGGCCGCCCGCCAATATTCGGTCAGCGCGATGTCGAAATATTCCAGATATCGGCTGTTGTAGACGACGGCCTGGGCGTCGATTTCGGGGTAATGCACCCGCTTCGCCCAGGCGAAGCGATAATCTGCGCGGGCCATGCCGGTCTCCTGTCCTGGGCAGAGCTTGCCGCCGGGCCGCCGCCTGTCAAGCTATCCGGGCCTGCACTTGACAGCAGAGCCGCGGGCAGGCTGCATGGCCGGGCATTGCAGAAAGGGGCCGCGCATGGACTGGACCAACTCCCCTGTCATCTCTGGCGCGCTGATCGGCGCGGGTCTCGCGCTTGCCGGCCTGTTCGTGGCCAGCGGCCTGAAGGACATCCGGCGCGGCGACGCGGTCGTCACCGTGCGGGGCGTCGCAGAACGCGATGTCGAGGCCGACCTTGCCACCTGGGTCATCGCCACTCAGGCGACAGGCAGCGATCTCGCCATCGTCCAGGGCAAGGCCGACGCGGATGCCGAGGCGGTGCGCAGCTTCCTTGCCGCCAAAGGCTTCACCCCTGCCGAGATACAGGCGCGGGGATCTTCGGTCAGCCAGTATTTCGATCCGGGCGTCGGCCGCCTCAACATCGTCATCCGGCAACGGCTGCTCGCCCGCACCACCGACATCCGGCGGATGGAAAAGGCCTTTGCCAACCAGGCGGAAATGATCCGCAAGGGCGTTGCGCTGGAAAGCGACGGCGTCGGCGGCGTGACCTACAGCTTCACCCGGCTGAACGACGTGAAGCCCGAGATGATTGCCCAGGCAACCAAGAGCGCGCGGCAGGCAGCCGACCAGTTTGCCCGCGACAGCGACACCGGGGTCGGCGGCATCCGCCAGGCGACACAGGGGCTGTTCTCGATCACTGGCCGCGACGGCGAAACGGGCATCGGCACCGACACACCCTACCAGAAGGTGCGCGTGGTCACGACGATCGACTTCGCGCTGGACTGATCCGTCAGATCGGCAGCGGCCAGCCGTCGCGCCACAGGATGGCCATCCGCACCAGCCCTGCCAGCAGCAGGATGGCCGACAGGATCATCAGATAATCCCACGGCACCAGCGACAGCCGGCCTATCCCCCGGCGGGCCTGCAGGAAGCCCGACAGCAGGAGCATCGCCAGGGCCGCCCCGGCACCAGCGAGCGTCGCAGTCCATCCCATGCGCTTGCCAATAACGGCAGACGCCCTATTTGACGAGTGGAACCGGCGCCCTGTCGCCGCGAAGGGGAGAAGTCTCGATGTCACGCTCAACCGTTGCCGGCGTCCTCGCCATCATCGCATTCGCCGCCCAGCCGGCATTGGCCCAGAAGCCTGCCGAAGTTTCGGCGAAGATCGAGGCGTCCGCCAACGGCGCCCACCGCTCCGACGCCAACAAGGCCCGCAACCAGTATCGCCACCCGGTCGAGACGCTGACCTTCTTCGGTCTCAAGCCGACCATGACGGTCGTGGAAATCTCGCCTGGCGGCGGCTGGTACACCGAGGTGCTGGCGCCCGTCCTGAAGGACAAGGGCCGCTACATCGCGGCGCACAACAATCCGATGGGCTCGCCCGGCGCCCAGCGCCAGCGCGCCGCCTTCCTGGAAAAGGTCACCGCCAGCCCCGACATCTATGGCAAGGTCGCCGTCACCAGCTTCGGCAAGGGGATCGAGGGCAATATCGCAGCCCCCGGCTCGGCCGACATGGTGCTGACCTTCCGCAACGTCCACAACTGGATGGGCGCCGATTTCGCCCCCGCGGCGTTCAAGGCCTTCTATGCCGCGCTGAAGCCCGGTGGCGTGCTGGGCGTTGTCGAGCACCGCATGCCCGAGGATCGGCCCGACACCGACGACAGCCGCCAGTCCGGCTATGTCAAGACCAGCGAGGTGATCCGCATGGCCGAGGCCGCCGGGTTCAAGCTGGCCGCACAGAGCGAGGTGAACGCCACGCCGAAGGACACGGCCGACCATCCCCCGGGCGTATGGACGCTGCCGCCGAACTTCGCGCTGGGCGACACCGACCGTGCGAAATATGCGGCGATCGGGGAATCCGACCGCATGACGCTGAAGTTTGTGAAGCCCGCGAACTGAGGCTATTGCCGCGGGCCTGCCCGGCAGTTGTGGCACTGGCGCTTGGGCGGGTTCACAGCCGGTTCAATGCCCTCGCAGCAAAGCGCCCCGATGATCGCGAGACAGGGACGATGCCTGTGATGCCCAGCTGGCAGATGGTCGGCCTGGCGGTGCTGCTGGCGGCACCGCTCCATGCCGCGCATGCGCAGGTGGCGGCCGTTCCCGTGCGGCCGATGCCGCCGGCGGCCGCCGAACAGTGGAGGGCGCAGAAACCCAGCCGCAAGGCCTGCATCGACGTGTCGACCATTGCCGGAGCGGTGGTCGTCGATGCACACACCCTCGACGTCGTGATGCGCGGCGGCAAGCGTTGGCGGCTGGGGCTGGCCCAGGCCTGCCCGCAGCTCAGCTATTATGGCGGATTCTATTATCAGCCCAGGGTGGCAGGGAAATTCTGCGCCGGCGAGGACCGCATCATCAGCCGGGCCGGCGGGGCCTGCCGGGTCAGCCAGATCAGCGAACTCCGGGCCGTCCGGCCAAAGCCCTGACACCGCCAGCCGCGCGGCGTCGGCTGTGCAGATGTGGCAAGAAGGGCACAGCCTGTGCCCTCATTTCCGTCAGGGCCGCAAATGGCCACTCATGGCTGGACAAGCCACGGGCAGACTGTTTCAATGCAGTGTCGGCCTGGGGAGGATTGACGGAAGATAACGCCTTCGGGCCCTGAACAGCCGTCCCATGCAGACGGTCGGGCCGGACAGGCATATCGTTTCCACCTCTCCGGACCATGTCGGGCGCGATAGGCGTTCAGGGATTGGGGAGAATTGGTTATGAAGGCATCCAGACTGGCCATTCGAGCGGCACTTGTATCGGCAGTTTCGGTTCAGGGGCTCGTCGGCGTCGCCTATGCGCAGACGGCAGAGGTCTCGACCGGCGTCGAGGACATCATCGTCACCGCCCAGCGCCAGGCACAGAGCCTTCAGGACGTGCCGATCGCAGTGTCGGCCTTCTCGTCAGAATCGCTTGCGGCCCAGCAGATCAACAACTCGAGCCAGCTTCAGCTGACGCTGCCGAACATCACCTTCACCAAGGGCAACTTCACCGGCTCCAGCTTCACCATACGGGGTGTCGGCGACCTGTGCGTCGGCGCCACCTGCGACAGTGCGACCGCAATCCACATGAATGACCTGCCACTGTTCGGCACACGGCTGTTCGAGACAGAGTTCTTCGATCTCGATCGGGTGGAAGTGCTGCGCGGTCCACAGGGCACCCTGTTCGGCCGGAACGCGACGGCGGGCGTGGTGAATTTCGTCACCGGCAAGCCTGATGCCTCGGCGCTCAAGGCCTCCGGCGAAGCGCTGTATGGCAATTACAACGAAATCCGGCTGCAGGGCATGATAAATGTGCCGATCACGGATCGCTTCGCGGCACGGGTCGCCGGCTTCTACCTGAAACGAGACGGCTACACCGAGAATCTGTTCAATGGGTCCGACATCGACGGCCGGGACATGTTCGCGCTGCGCGGATCGCTGCGCTGGGAGCCGACCGAGAACACGACCATCGACCTGATGGGCTACTGGTTCAAGGAGGACGACAACCGCCTGCGCATCCAGAAGCAGCTCTGCCAGCGGGATCCCTCGGGCGTGCTCGGCTGCCTGCCGGGGCGACTGGAAAATGGGGTGACCAACGGCAATTCCACGCTTTCCGGTATCCTGACCAGCCGCGAGTTCCTGGGCAACCCGGCCATCCTTGGTGCGGCCGCACCCGCGCTTGGGCCGCTGGCGCTCGGCAGTCTCTATGGTCCCGACGCCTACGCCGGCAATGTGAACCCGAGCGATCCGCGGCAGGTCTTCACTGCTTTCGAGCCGAGCTACAGGGCCGAGGAAATCCACGCAATGGCGCGGATCGAGCATGATTTCGGGCCGGTCCGGGCCAAGGTGTCGGGCCTCTATCAGGAGAATTCGGTCGACTCGAGCCAAGACTATAACCTGAACATCCAGCGCACCGGCACCTGGGGCCCAGGCCTCGGCGCGCTTGCGGCCTATGCCGGCGGCGCCCTCGGCCCGGGCTTTGCTCAGCTCGGACAAGCCTATAATACGCTGCTGCCCAGCGGCCCCGCTGGCCCCTACTGTGTGTCGACGGCCGATCCATCGGGCGTGGGGGTCTTTGCAGGCAATTCCGTATGTGCCAACACGCCGCTTGCCTTCGACCGCTCACAGGCAAAGGTGAAAGCCTATACCATCGAAGGAATCCTCTCCACCCAGTTCGATGGGCAGTTCAACTTCCTTGTGGGCGGAATCTGGAACAGGGTCGAAACCCGCAACACCGATTATTATGTCAACGGCTTCCAGCTCGACTATGCGTCTGCGATGCTCGGGATCGCGAACACGCTCGGCGCGCAGGCCGTCAACCCGGCCTTCCCCAACAGCTATGCGGGCACCCCCTTCTTCCGCTCCAACACCGAACGGTTCGATCTCGACAGCTACGGCCTGTTCGGGGAAGCCTATTGGGAGGCGACGGACCGCCTGAAGTTCACCGTCGGTCTGCGCTACAATAATGACAGGAAGTTCGTGCGGGCCCGCACCACCCTGTACAGCGACACCAAGACAGCAAATGCGGGGACCGATGCGTTGGGACGGCCAATTGTTGTGTCGGCACCGACGACTGCGCTGGTGCCCTATTCGGCGACCAACTTCACGCAGGCGGTGAATTATGCGGCGCTCGATTTCGATCCCACGCTTGCCGGGCTGCAGCCATTCCAGGAAAACTCCATCAGCTTCGACGAGATGACAGGTCGCTTCGTCGTCGACTACCGGATCACCGACGACAATCTGGTCTATGCCTCCTATTCGCGGGGCTACAAGTCGGGCGGGATCAACCCGCCGCTGTCACCGATCTTCGAGGTGCCCTTCACCTTCGAGCCGGAACAGATCGACTCCTTCGAAATCGGCTCGAAAAACCGCTTCCTCGATGGAACGCTTCAGCTCAACCTGACCGGCTTCTACTACAAATACAAGGGCTTGCAGCTCAGCCGGATCGTCGCGCGCACCTCGGTGAACGACAATGTCGATGCCAATATCTGGGGCGTCGAAGTCGAGGGCATTGTGCGGCCGATTGCGCCGCTCACGGTCAACCTCGGCTTCTCCTACCTGAAGACCGAAGTCACGTCGGACAAGTTCCTCGGAAACCCGCGCGACCCCTCGGGCGGGCGCAGCGACGCGGTCATCATCAAGGACATCACCAACGCCTCGAACTGTGCGCTGGTGCCGACGCAGGTCGGCAATGCCGCGGGTGCCAACCTGTTTGTCGGCGCCGTGAATTCCGGACTGGGTCTCAACGCGCCGGCACCCTTTGCGGCCGGCAGCGGCATAAATGGCGCAACCGGTGCTTTCGGAATCTGCTCCGCACTCGCCACAACGGCCGCAAATCCGCCTGCTGGCCTCAGGGCCCTGTTCGGCGTGCCCACCGGTTCGCTGCCGTTCGTTGTCGAGTCGGCCGGCGTTCCCGTGAACATCAGGGGCAACGAACTGCCGCAGGCGCCGGAATTCAAGGCCTCGGTCGGCGTCCAGTGGGTGCAGGAACTGGCCAGCGGCATTTCGATCGTGCCCCGCTGGGATCTGGCATTCACCGGGGCGAGCTATGGCAACATCTTCAACGGCGCGATCAACCGCGTGCCGTCCTACGAGGTGATGAACGCCCAGGTGCAGGTGAACGGGGTGGACAACAAGTGGTACGTCCGTGCCTTCATCCAGAACATCACCAACAACAACGCCACCACCGGCCTCAATGTGACCGACCAGTCCTCGGGCCTGTTCACCAACATCTTCACGCTGGAACCGCGCCGCTACGGCCTGGCCGCCGGCTTCAACTTCTAAGGGCTACCGGGGAGGACGGGCGGCGAACCGCCCGCGAGCGAGAGGGGGAGCGGCAGTGCCGCTC
>JBKDAC010000177.1:0-2618 GCA_046316515.1 Sandaracinobacter sp.
TGGCGAGACACCCAGGATTATCTGCGCGACCGCAAGTCGATCCGCGAGGACAACCTTGCCGACGGAACGCTGCAGTTCAAGGGGCTCAGCCCGGCAACCGCGCTGGCCGACGCCGCCGAGTAGGCCGAACAGGGCCGGCGCAGGCCGGCCCGAACGCTCGCGCTGCGCGTCAGGCCGCTGCGCGAACCCCCATCGTGTCGCTGGCAGGTGCCGGCACCGGCATGATCGCCGGCGGAGTCTGCTGGCTGTACAGGCGGAACAGCCGTTCGAAATGCTGGGCCGGCGTGGTGATGTGCTTGTGGCGCGCACCGATGGCCGCCACCCGCAGCTGATCGGGATTGCGCGTCAGCAGGCGGTGGATCGCATCGCGCGCCGCCATCGGGTTGCCCGGCTCATAGAGTTCGGTCCAGGCCGGGTCGGCGGCATCCGTGCAGCCCCCTTCCGACGGCAGGATCAGCGGGATGCCGGTCGCCAGGCCCTCGCTCGCCACCAGGCCGAAAGTTTCCGCCCGGCTGCCGTGGATCATGGCATCCGACGAGGCAAGGATTCGCGCCAACAGCTCGCGGTCGCCGATATGGCCCATCAGCCGCACATTGCCGGCAGCCGCGGCCGCATTCTGCACCCGATCATTGGCAAAGCCATTGCCGATCTGGACCATTGCGACATTCTCGTCGCGCAGCGCCCCGACGGCCTGGAACACCACCGGCCATTGCTTCTCGTGATGGTGCCGGCCCACGCCCACCAGCAGGCGGGCAGAGGGCGGCAGGTCGAAGCCGGCCAGCAGCTGCCGGCGCAGTTCCGGATCGCGCTTGCGCGGGTGGAACAGGTCGGTGTCGATGCCCAGCGGGATCAGTTGCGAATCGATGTTCGCCTGCTTGTTGATGCGCTGGCCGAACCAGCGGCTGCCCACGATGACGCTGTCATAGCGGCGGGCGGTGCGGGCCAGATAGCGCCAGTACCAGAAGGCCGCCTTGTCGACCGTGTCGGCCTTCAGCCAGCCCTGTGTCCAGACCTGCAGGTGAGCGGCAACCGGATCGGCATGCATGAACAGCGATTTGTGGGCCCGCATCGCGGCCCGGCCCTTCCAGTTGGCGACGATCCAGGCGCCGCGGAAGGGAGAAGACGCCTCCACCACCTCGGGCTTCAGCTCGTCCAGCAGCTGGTGCACGGGCTTCGCGCCCCAGAACACATGGTATCGCGTATCCACGGGGATCGCAGGCGCCTTCACATAGATCACCTGCCCGCCCTCGCGCGGTTCCACCCGGTCTTCCGGGCCGGGCGCGATCACGGTCACCTTCACGTCATTCTGGTGGCCGAAGGCCAGCTTGGCGTCGATGTAGGTCTTCACCCCGCCGCCAAGGGGGGCGTAGAATTCCGCTACATCAACGATGTGCATGCCTGTCCCCCTCATCATTGGCTCTCCGCCGATTGCAGCTGGTCGCGGGGGATCGGCTTGAAGCCCAGCCCGCGCAGATAGTTCATGGTCACCGTCACTTCCGACAATCCGCTGTTGAAATGCATCGCCACATCGGCGGCCTTCGGCTTCGAAAGCCCCACCTTCGGATTGCGCGTGAAGGTCGCGCCATCCCGCCGGAAGTTGAACTTCCGCTGGCCCGACGGTGAATGGAAGGCGCCCACCGCATAGCTGCCCGGCCCCGGCAGCGGCAGGCAGACGTGCGCCGGGCCCGACGCGGGCACCGGCACCGTCACCCGGTGATAGGCCTTGCCCTCGGCCTCCAGCTCGTGGTGGTTGCGCATGAAATCGTCCTGCGTGCCCGGCCACAGCTCCACCCGCACCGTTCCCTCGCGGCTCTTCAGGCCGTCGATCGTGATCAGCACGGCATCCTTGCCCGACGCCGGGCGGCAGGCAGCCGCATCGGGGCCCAGGATCTCGGCGGCCGAAACCGGCGAGTTGGTGAAGAGGGCGGCCAACGCGGCCGCGGCAATCGTCAAACGCATCAGATGCTCCCGACTGGCTGGGCCAGCCCGTCCTGCGCCACAACATCGCCGCGGCGTTCGATGAAGGAAGCCCCCGCATAGGAAATCACATGGCTTGCCAGGTGCAGCGCACCGGCGGCCGCCATCAGCGCCGCCACCTGCGGGGCCGCAGACCCCGTCAGCGTAACGCCGATTGCCGCGAACAGCAGTTCCTTGTTCGGAACGAAGGGAAGCCGCGTCACGACCATCCTGAGCGCGCCCAGCACGATCCAGGTGCCGACATCCACTTCCGGAAGCGCGATGATCCATGCCAGCAACAGCAGCGCCGAACTGATCAGCAGCCGCGCGCAGTGCAGAAAGAAGATCAGCGTGTTCTCCTTGGCCGACAGGCTCATCACCTTGCGGCTGAACAGCAGGATCGCAAGGCTGACCGAGATCACGAAGGCAAAGCCGAAGCCCACCGACCGCATGGCCGGGCCGGTGAAGGCCTGCTCCACGGCTGGCCCACCGCCCATCGACAGCGCCAGCCCCAGCATCAACAGCGTCGCCACATTGCCGGCAAGCGCCGAGGTGATGGCCACATCCTTCACTGCGGCCAGCGGCCCTGCGCCCACTTCGCGCACGCCCAGCGCCTTCTTGGCCCAGACGAACAGATAGGCGTCGCCCGAATAGCCGAAGAT
>JBKDAC010000178.1:0-11111 GCA_046316515.1 Sandaracinobacter sp.
GCGCTGGCAGGAAAGAAGCTGGACAAGTTTGCGCTGGCGAACGCGGCGTCGGCCGAAGCCGCGCGCGCCGTCGTGGAGGCCGGGAGCTTCTCCGTCTCGGCCGTCGATCTGAAGACCGTGGTGCGCAACCCTGCACCGCCCTTCACCACCTCGACCCTGCAGCAGGAAGCCTCGCGCAAGCTGGGGCTGGGGGCCCAACAGACGATGCGCACAGCGCAGACGCTGTATGAGGCCGGGCACATCACCTATATGCGGACCGATGGCGTGGCCATGGACGGCAGCGCCATCGCCAGGGCGCGCGACGTGGTGATGGAGCGCTATGGCAAGGATTATGTGCCGGAAAAGCCGCGCTTCTATTCCACCAAGGCGAAGAATGCGCAGGAGGCCCACGAGGCGATCCGGCCGACCGATTTCGCGAAGACAGCCGGCGCGCTCGGCCTGTCCGACATGGAGGCCCGGCTCTACGACCTGGTCTGGAAGCGCGCGATCGCCTCGCAGATGGCCTCGGCCCAGCTGGAGCGGACGACCGTCGATCTGTTGGCCGACGACGGCAGCGCCGAGCTGCGCGCGACCGGCACGGTGGTGGTGTTTCCGGGATTCCTGACACTCTATGCCGAGGGCGCCGACGACCTCGATGAGGAAGATGGCGCGCGCCTGCCCAAGTTGCTCGCCGGCGAGCGGCCGCAGGTGCAGGAGGTGACCAAGGACCAGCACTTCACCCAGCCGCCGCCGCGCTATTCCGAGGCGAGCCTGGTGAAGCGGCTGGAGGAACTGGGGATCGGCCGGCCTTCGACCTATGCCAACATCATCCAGGTGCTGAAGGACCGCGACTATGTGGTGCTGGAGCAGAAGCGCTTCCGCCCGCAGGAAAAGGGGCGGCTGGTGACGGCCTTCCTGGAGCGCTTCTTCGAGCGCTATGTGGAATATGATTTCACCGCCGGCCTCGAGGGCAAGCTCGACGATATCTCGGCGGGCGAGGCGGAGTATCTGGAGGTGCTCCGCGACTTCTGGGCCGACTTCAAGCCGCGCACCACCGACGTGATGGGGCAGAAGCCCTGGGACGTGGAAAAGGCGCTGGACGAGTATCTGGCGGACCATCTGTTCCCGCCCCGTGCCGACGGGGTGGACCCCCGCACCTGCCCCAGCTGCGGGGATGGTCGGCTGGCGCTGAAGGTGGGGAAGTTCGGACCCTTCATTTCCTGCTCCAACTATCCCGAATGCCGCTTCACCCGGCAGTTCGCGGGTGCCAATGGCGACGATGCCGGGCCGCAGGGGCTGGGCGAGGATCCGGCGACTGGCCTGCCGGTCGAGGTGAAGAGCGGGAGGTTCGGGCGCTATGTGCAGTCAGGCGACAAGCGCACGACGATCCCCAAGGATGTGGCCGACCTGGACCTCGGCGTCGCGCTGAAGTTGCTGAGCTTGCCGCGCGAGGTGGGGCTGCACCCGGAAACGGGACTGCCGATCATGGCCAACCTGGGGCGCTATGGCCCCTATCTGCTGCACGATGGCAAATATGCGAACCTGAAGGAAACCGCCGAGCTGTTCGAGATCGGGATGAACGCGGCCGTGGTGAAGCTGGCCGAGCCCAAGGGCGGCCGGGGCCAGCGCACGCCGGCCGAGCCGCTGGCCGTGCTGGGCGCACACCCCGAAAGCGGCGCGGAGGTGAGGGTGCTGAACGGGCGGTTCGGGCCCTACATCACCGACGGCGCGGTCAATGCCAATGTGCCCAAGGGCACCGACCCCAAGGCGGTGACGCTTGCCGAAGCGGTCGTGCTGCTGGCGGAACGGGCCGCGCGGGCACCGGCCAAAGGCAAGGGCCGCAAAACCGCGCCGAAGAAGGCGCCCGCCAAGAAGGCAGCAGCCAAGAAGCCGGCGGCCAAGAAGAAGGCCTCGGCTTGACAGGTCTACCGGGGTCGGCGGTACTCGCAGCATGAGCCTTCCCGACCGCGACGCCATCCTTGCCTTTGTCCGGCAGACCCCTTCGGCCGTGGGCAAGCGGGAGATCGCGCGCGCCTTCGGACTGAAGGGCGCGGAGCGCGAGGGGCTGAAGGCCCTTCTGGCCGAAATGGAGGAAGAGGGCCTGCTGGAAGGCGGGCCCGGCCGCACGCTGCACAGGGCAGGCGGGCTGCCGCGCGTGGCGGTGCTGACGGTGGTGTCGGCAGAAGGTGCGCGCGTGCTGGCTGTGCCCGAGAAATGGGAGGGCGAGGGCCTGCCGCCGAAGGTGGTGATCGGCGCTGCGCGTGGGCGCCCCGGCGCCTCTCGGCGGGAGCGGTTCGAGGCCGGCGACCGGCTGCTGACGCGGATCGAGGGCGAGGCGCCACGCTATCTGGGCACGGTGATCAAGCGGCTGGCCAAAGGCCATGCCATGCTGATGGGCGTGGTGAAGAAGGGCGAGAATGGCCTGGTGCTGCGCCCGCTGGACAAGCGCGAACGGCGCACCTGGCCGATCCACCATGGCAGCGAGGTGTCGCCGGGCGAGTTGATACGGGTCGAGCTGAAGGGTTCCGGTGCGCGGACGGCGGCGCATGTGACCGAGCGGCTGGGCGATCCCTTCTCGGTGACATCGTCGCTGTCGGACATCGCGATCGCCGCCAAGGGCATCCCAAAGGAATTTCCCGACGATGTGCAGCGCGAGGCCGAGCGGGCGTCGCGGCTGTGGTCGGCATCCAGGCTGAAGGACGACGGCAAGCGCGAGGACTGGCGGAACATCCCGCTGATCACCATCGATCCGGCCGACGCGCGGGATCATGACGATGCCGTGTGGGCCGAGGCGGTGGCGCAAGGCGGCTGGGACCTGCTGGTGGCGATTGCCGACGTCAGCTGGTTCGTGCTGCCGGGAAGCCCGCTGGACCGGCAGGCGTTCGACCGGGGCAACAGCGTCTATTTCCCCGACCAGGTGGTGCCGATGCTGCCGCATGACCTGTCGTCGGACGCGTGCAGCCTGAATGCGGGCACCGAAAAGGCGGTGCTCGCCTGCCGGATGCGGATTGCGCCGGATGGCGAGATGCAGGCCTTCTCGTTCCATCGTGCGCGGGTTCGGATCGCAGCCAACCTTGCCTATGAGGAAGCGCAGGCCATCATCGAAGACCGGGCGGACAGCGCGCTGAAGGCTTCGGTGCTGGAGCCGCTGTGGGCCTGCTGGAAGGCGCTGGCGAAGGCGCGGGCAAAGCGCGAGCCGCTGGAGCTGGAGCTGCCCGAGAAGCGGGTAGTGCTGGATGCCGAGGGCCGCGTGCAGGGCATTGCTGTGCGCGAGCGATTCGACGCGCACCGGGTGATCGAGGACATGATGATCGCGGCCAATGTGGCGGCGGCCAAGGCGCTGGAGAGCAAGAAGGCGCCGGTGATGTATCGCTGCCACGAGGCGCCGGGGCGGGAGAAGCTGACCAGCCTGAAGGAATATCTGGGCACAATGGGCATCAGCTTTGCGCTGGGCCAGGTGATCACGCCAGCAACCTTCAACAATGTGATCCGCAAGGCCGAGGGGCGCCCCGACCTTACCGAGATTTCCGAGGCCGTGCTGCGCAGCCAGACCCAGGCCTATTACGCCCCGCGCAACGAGGGCCATTTCGGGCTGTCGCTGAAAAGCTACGGCCATTTCACCTCGCCCATCCGCCGCTATGCCGATGTGTGCGTGCACCGGGCACTGGTATCGGCCTTCAAGCTGGGGCCGGGCGGGCTGTCCGATGGGGCCGAACAGCGCTTTGCGGCCATCGGAGAGCATATCAGCTTTACCGAGAGGCGCGCGATGGAGGCCGAGCGCGAGACGCTGGACCGCTATATCGCGCGGCATCTGGCGACCGTGGTGGGTCAGGTGGTGCGCGCGCGCATCTCGGGCGTGCAGGCCTTCGGCTTCTTCGCGACGGTCGACGGGATCGGCGGCGACGGGATCGTGCCCGTCAGCGCGCTGGGGGCCGAGCGGTTCCGCTTCGACGAAGCCGGGCGCTATCTGGAGGGGAGCGAATCGGGCACTCGTTATGCGCAGGGCCAGCGGCTGGAGCTGAAGCTGGAAGAGGCCGACCCGGTGACGGGCGGCCTGCGCTTCTCGATCCCCGGCGTGGAGGCGGCCGAGCGCCCGGGCCCACGGTTCCGCAGGGACGGCAGGGGCGGAGGGGGAGGGCCCGCCCGCCCGCCGCGCGGTGGCCCGCCCCCGGGCGTCCGCCGTGGGCGCCGGTCTTGACGTTGGAGCCGAATCCAGCGTAGGGGCCTCGCCTTTCCCGCGAGCTTCGGCTGGCAGGCCACTGCATTTCGTTTCGAGGACATCATGGCGAAGCCGACGACGGTCAAGATCAAGCTCGTGAGCACCGCGGACACGGGTTACTATTATGTGACCAAAAAGAACCCGCGCACCAAGACCGAGAAGCTTCTGTTCCGGAAGTATGATCCGGTTGCGAAGAAGCACGTCGAGTTCAAGGAAGCGAAGATCAAGTAAGCCGCAGGCGGCT
The DNA here is from genome assembly GCA_046316515.1 of Sandaracinobacter sp. Taxonomy (GTDB): domain Bacteria; phylum Pseudomonadota; class Alphaproteobacteria; order Sphingomonadales; family Sphingomonadaceae; genus Sandaracinobacteroides. The sequence continues at coordinate 4,443 of JBKDAC010000178.1, forward strand.
GCCGCAAGCGAAGCGCGCTGGCCGGCAGACTCGCCACAGGCTCGGCCGGGCGGGCGATGGCCCGCAGGCCATCGAACCGCTTCGACGTCACAGCGCGGGCTTTGCCCGCGCTTTTTCTTTTCTGCTTTCTTCGCTCCTGCGTAGCCGGCGGCTTGGCCGCCGTGCGTCCTATCCCTTTCTCCTCCGCAACGCTCAGCTCGCGCGGTCGCGCTTGCGGCACTGCGCGCCGGGCCCTATCGCCCCATCATGGACCCGACCCTCGCCCTGCAGGCCCTGGCCGCCATCATTGCCGACGAGGCCCTGCGCGAGCGCTTCCTCTCCCTCACCGGTTTCGATCCGGCCACCATCCGCGCCCGTGCGGGCGAGCCCGACATGGCAGAGGCGGTCAGCGGCTTCCTGGCCGGCCATGAGCCCGACCTGATCCGCATTGCCGGCCAGCTGGGTGTCACGCCCGACCATTTGATCGGAATGGTGCGATGAAGCCGCTGCTGATCCTGGACTGCGACGAGGTGATCCTCGAGTTCGCAGCCCCCTTCGCGCGCTGGCTGCGCGAGGCGCGCGACATCGAGCTCCGGTTCGACAGCTTTGCCCTGGTGGGAAACATGCGCCATCTGGCCGATGGCCGCCCGGTGGACATGCAGGATTTCCCGCCGCTGCTGGACGGCTTTTTCGAGCATGGCCAGCATCTGCAGGCGCCCGCCGAACAGGCAATCGAAACCCTGACCGAGCTCAAGAGGGACATGGACCTGGTGGTTCTGACGAACATTCCGGCAGCCTATCGCGACATCCGGCTCGCGATGCTGAAGGAGCTCGGCCTCGACGTGCCGGTCCACGCGAACGACGGCCCCAAGGGGCGAATGGTGAAGGAACTGGCCGGCGACCGGCGGGCGGTGTTCGTGGACGACCTGCCGCCGCACCACAGCAGTGCGGCCAAGCACGCGCCGGCCGTGGGCCGGCTGCACATGGTGGCGGATGCGACGCTGAGGGGCTTGATTCCGGCCGCGCCCGACGCGCATGTCCGCATCGACCGCTGGGCAGAGGCGGAGCATTGGGTTCGGAATTACCTGGCCGAAGCCGGGGGCAAACAAGCGAAAGGACCTGTGGGATGAGCGTTGCCGACAAGCTGAAGGAGCTGGGCCTGGAATTGCCGGCGGCCGCTGCCCCCGTTGCCTCCTATGTGCCGACGGTCGAGGCCGACGGCATGCTCTATGTCTCGGGCCAGATCAGCTTTGTCGCCGACGGCAGCCTCATCAAGGGACGCCTTGGCGCCGACATGGATGTAGAGGCCGGAAAGAAGGCCGCCGAACGCTGCGCGCTGATGATCCTGGCGCAGGTGGGGGCCGCGCTGGGCGGCAACTTCGGCCGCGTCGAGCGCGTGGTGAAGCTGGGCGTCTTCGTCCAGTGCACGCCCGACTTCACCGACCAGCCCGAGGTGGCGAACGGCGCGTCCGATCTTTTCGTCAAGGTCTTCGGGGACGCGGGCAAGCACGCCCGGGCGGCGGTGGGCGTGCCCGCCCTGCCGCGCGGCGTCGCGGTGGAAGTGGACGCCGTCCTGCAGCTGCGCTGATCCATGGCCGGCGCCGTGGCGCGGCTGGTGCGAGCGGCCGGGGACATTCCCGCCGCGGATTGGGACCGGCTCGCGGGCGCGGGCAACCCCTTTGCCGGCCACGCCTTTGCCACCAGCCTGGAGGACAGCGGCAGCGCCACCACGCGGGCGGGCTGGCAGCCGCTGCATATCGTGGTGGACGGTGCCGACGGGCGTCCCGCAGGCATCCTGCCCGGCTATCTGAAGGGCCACAGCCAGGGCGAATATGTGTTCGACCATAGCTGGGCCGACGCCTGGGCGCGTGCCGGAGAGGCCTATTACCCCAAGCTGCAGCATGCGACGCCCTTCACGCCGGCAACCGCCCCCAAGTTGCTGAGCCCCGACCCCGACATCCGCGCGCTGCTGGCGGCGGCGAGTGCGAGCGTGGTGGTGGAAAATGACCTGTCGGGCGCGCACATGACGTTCCTGAACGACGCCGACGCGGGCGTTCTGGCCGACAGCGACTGGCTGGAGCGCAATGACGTCCAGTATCACTGGTTCAACGACGGCTATGGCGGCTTCAGCGACTTTCTGGGTGCGCTGAGCTCGAAGAAGCGCAAGGGCCTGCGCAAAGAGCGGGAGCAGGCGCTGGCGGGGGTGGACGAGATCGTCTGGCTGACCGGCAGCGACCTGACGGAAGCCGCGTGGGACGATTTCTGGGTCTTCTATCAGGACACCGGCAGCCGCAAATGGGGGCGCCCTTATCTGACGCGCCCCTTCTTCAGCCTGATCGGCGAGCGGATGGCCGACCGCATCGTGTTGGTGATGGCGAAAAAAGGGGGCCGTCATGTGGCGGGCGCACTGAACTTCCTTGGCGACGACTGCCTCTATGGCCGCCAATGGGGCTGCACGCAGGAGATTCCCTTCCTGCACTTCGAGCTCTGCTATCATCAGGCGATCGACATCGCCTGCCAGCGGGGGCTGGCCCGGGTGGAGGCCGGCGCACAGGGCGCGCACAAGGTGGCGCGGGGATACCGGCCGGTGCTGACCCGATCGATGCACTGGATCCGCGACCAGCGCTTCCGGGCCGCGATTGCGGATTATCTGCAGCGCGAGCGGCCGGCGGTGGCAAACGAGGCGCTGGCGCTGGCCGAGGGGCTGCCGTTCCGGAGCGCCGAGGCTGGTTAGCCGGCGAACTCTGCAGGGGTGTTGCCCAGAAGATAGCGCGGGCCCGGGCCAGCGGTCGCGGCGCGGTCAGAGGCGTTGTAGAGCGCGCAGCTGTCGAGGCTGAGGCAGCCGCAGCCGATGCAGCCGTCCAGCCGGTCGCGGGTCTGTTCCAGGAAGCGGATCTGCCGGTCCAGCCGGTCGCGGATGCGCTGGCTGATGGCGGCCCAGTCGGCGCGGGTGGGGCTGCGGGACTGGGGGAGCGCGCGAAGCTCGGACTCGATTTCGGCCAGGCTGAGCCCCAATTGCTGGGCGATCATCGCGAACGAGAGGCGGCGGATGTCGGCACGCGGAAAGCGGCGCTGGTTGCCGCTGGTGCGGATGGGCGACAGGAGGCCGCGCGCTTCGTAGAAGCGGATGGCAGAAACGGAGAGGCCGGTGCGGCGGGCCAAGTCTCCGATCGAGAGGAGGTTCGACATAGGGGATCCTGAAAATTCTTGACCTCAACTTAGCTTGAGGTTCCATCAGACGGAAGCCCCCAGCGAATCGGCGCCTGGCCATTTGGAGACGAACCTTGGCTTCCCCCCGAATCGAACATGTGAACCTGACCGTCACCGATCCCGAGCGAACGGCCATTCTGCTGGAGGCGCTGTTCGGCTGGAAAGAGCGGTGGCGCGGCCCCTCGCAGATGGGCGGATGGACCATCCATGTGGGCAGCGAGACCGACTATCTCGCGCTCTACACCCATGACGGAGAGGCCGGCGGCCATCCCAAGGGGCGGCCGTTCAACCATCTGGGCGTGGAGGTGGGCAATCTGGACGCTGTCGAGGGGCGCGTGATCGCGGCCGGGCTGACGCCGTTCAACCACGCAGACTATAAGCCCGGGCGACGCTTCTATTTCTTCGACCCGGACGGGATCGAGTATGAGGTGGTGAGCTATTCGGCCTGAACCGGGGCAAAGCAACCTTGCGGTGGCGCGGCCTGCTCCCTAGCCTTTGCCATGCCATTTTGGGGAGGTTGCGATGCGGGTGAACGGAACTGGCGCGGTGCTTGCCCTTGTGCTGCTGGCGGGATGCGCGACGGCACCTCCGGCACCGCCCACCTCGATCGCAGCCGTCGGCGAGCTGCGGCCGGGCCTGGGCATCGCGAAGGGCTATCTCCCCGCCGAGGCACTGCCCGACAGCCTGGCTCTGGTCCCCCCGCCGCCTGCCGCCGGGACCGCGGCGATGGCGGCCGATGAAGAGGCCTTCCGTGCGGCAGTGGCGGCGCCCGCAGAGCGCTTTGCCCAGGCGACGGCAGACGCAGACCTGCGCTGGCCGCAGGCCGTTGCGGGTTACGAGGCGGTTCTGGGCACGTCGGTCGCGGGCGACGCCACGCCGCACACTGCGATGCTGCTGCGGCGGGTGATGGCAGACGGCGGGCTCTCCACCTATCGCGCCAAGACCCACTACAAGCGCGTGCGGCCCTTCGTGGCGAACAATGTGCCGAGCTGCACCCCGCAGGACGAGGCCGCGCTGCGGGGCGATGGCTCCTACCCGTCGGGCCATGCGGCGATCGGCTGGATGCTGGGGCTGGTGCTGACCGATCTTGCTCCGCAGAAAACGGACGCGCTGCTGAAACGGGGATATGATTTCGGCGAAAGCCGGATGGTGTGCCGCGTGCACTGGCGCAGCGATGTGGCGGCCGGCCGGCTGATGGCGTCGGCTGTCTATGCGCGGCTGCAGTCGGACCCGGTGTTCAGGGCGCAGCGGGAGCTGGCGCGGACGGAACTGGCGAAGGCATCGGCGCGCTGAGCCGTTCGGCCAGCAGGGCCTGCAGTGCACCCAGCGACCGCACTGCAGCGAAGTCGTCTGCGGACACGAGGGACGAAAGAGTGCCCGAACGCTCCAGCAGGATCGCCGGCAGCGGCGTGTCGCGCCCCGGATAGGCGGCCTGCCACTCGTCGCGGTGCAGGAACGTCACGGGCAGCGGAAGCGCTGCGATGGCAGCGCGCCAGTCCCGCTTCATACCGAGGGGGCCATAGGTGACCTCGCACAGGCGGCAGGGGTAGCTCGCGGGGCTGAACGTCTTGTGCAGCAGGTCCATCGCGCCGTTCACCAGCCCGCCGTCCGCGTTGTAGATCATCAATATGCGGTCCATTGCGCAACAGTGGCGGGCGGCGCAGCGGGCTGTCAATTGTCGCCCTGTCGCACCGGCGGGCCGACCAGCCGGCGGAAGATCCACCAGCTGCCGACGGTGTAGATCACGATGTTGATGCCGGCGAACAGGCTCCAGTAGGTCCAGCCGGTGGTGTATTCGGCAAGGCCGAAGCGCGGGTTCACCAGGAACTGGCTGACGCCCGCCATGAACAGGCCGAGCCAGCTGAAGGCCATGTCGATCTTGTGATTCCTGAGGTGGACCGGGTCGCCGCCCTTCAGCCAGCGGCGCAGGTTGCGCATCCCGCTCCACAGCGACCACAGCCCGACGAGGGCAAGGATGTGGAAGAACAGAAACTGCGTTCTGTCGGTGATCGTCGTCAGCGCACTCAGCAGCGACACCAGCATGACGGGCACATAGATGCGGCCCAGCAGCCTGTGGACTGGCGTGCCCTTGGCTGCCAGAAGCTGGGTCAGGCCAAGCGGCAGCGCGATCAAGGCGGTAAGGAAGTGGGCCCAGATGAGGGGGGGCATGTTGGCGAACATGATGGCTCCTGCGGAAAGTGACGCAGCTGGGTCGCCTGTGCCGGGCCCGGGCGGCAAGCGCCGTTTCGCAGATGCCGCCGCCGGCTTCGTGAACCCCGGAGCCTGCGGGATTCGCGCTTCGTGAGTTCGCAACCGAATGCCCGCATTTTCCTGGTGGCCACGCTCGCGGCCACCCTGCTGTGCACGATCGCCGGGCCGTTCGGGACCGGCGCCCTCCCGGTGCCGACGCGCATGCTCGTGTGGGCGGCGCTCATCACCTTCAACGCCCTCAAATGGTGGGTCTGGTATCGCTGGCTCGGGCCCAGGATCCCAGCGGGGCCCTGGGCGGCTTTCACGCTTGCCGCCGGGGGCGCAGTCGTTCTCAACGCGACCTTGCCGCTGGAGATCGCGTGGGTCTATCGCGCTGTCGGGATCGATTTCACGCCAGATTGGCTGGGGATGTGGCTGATCGCCGGCCTCATCTCGGTCTCGATCAGCGCCGTCGTGACGGCGGCGGCGTGGCATCGCCCACCGCCGCAGGCCCTGCCCGCCCCCGAGGCCGCGCCGCCCGGGCCGGCACGCGGGCTTGCACGCAAGACGGACATGGCGCGTCTCCTCGCGGTGACGTCCGAGGATCATTATCTCCGCCTCCACATGGAAGGCGGGGACAAGCCCCTGCTGCTCTATCGCTTTGGCGACGCCCTGGCAGACCTGCAGGCCATCGATGGCCTGCAGGTGCACCGCGGCGCCTGGGTTGCGGCGCGGGCTGTCACGGCCGCCGAGCGGGACGGCCGCCGCTGGTGGCTGCGGCTGCCCGATGGCACCCGGCTGCCGGTGTCGGATCGCCATCTGCCGGCCGTGCGCGCCCGCGGCTGGCTGGCGCGCTGAGGCGGGCCCCCTAGGGCTTGCGGGTCAGGCGATACTCGCTGCGAAAACCATACTGGCCGCCGTCGGGCTTCATCTCGCGGCGCCAGACCATGGTATCGCCCGCAATCTCGATCGTTTCCCGCACGTCCATCGGAACCGCCTGTTCGCTGCCCCGGCCTTCCAGCACCAGCGTAACCGGCTCGGTCGGGCTCGGCGCCAGATTGCCCGACGCGATCCGGAAGGTCACCGCCTCGTCGCCCGGATCGCGGGTGAAGGTGCGGCCCGGCGCGTTGACCGACACCTTGAACGGCTGGCGCACAAGGCGGCCCTTGCCATCGTCCAGCAGCATGTCGAGCACGGCGGCATTGCCCTGCGGCTTGCCCGTCATCTTGGCGCCGACCGTCTGGCTCTCGCCGTTCAGCACGTTGCGGAACAGGACATTGCCCTCCCAAT
>JBKDAC010000179.1:0-3459 GCA_046316515.1 Sandaracinobacter sp.
AGTCGTCACGCCATTTCTTGTCGCGGGCCCGCTCAAGCTGCCTTGGGGACCTGGAAGGCCGCTGCTGCTGCCGAGAGCTTGTCCACGCATTCGCGGATGTGGCTCTCGTCGATGTTCAGCGGCGGCAGGATGCGCACGACATTGTCACCGGCCGCGACCGTGAGCAGGCCGTGGTTGGAGCGGGCGTGGGCGACAAAGGCGCGGCTGTCGGCCGTGAGCTTAAGGCCCAGCATCAGGCCCATGCCGCGCACATGGTCGAACAGGTCGTGGTTGGGGATCATTTGCTCGAGCGCGGCGCGCAGGCGTTCGCCTTTCGCTTTCACCTCTGCCAGGAACTCCGGTTCGGCCACCACATCGAGGACGGCACCGCAGGCCGCCATCGCGAGCGGGTTGCCACCATAGGTGGAGCCGTGGGTGCCCGCGACCATGCCGGTCGCGGCCTTGTCGGTTGCAAGGCCGGCACCGACCGGGACGCAGCCGCCGATCCCCTTGGCGACCGCCATCACGTCGGGCGTGATGCCATATTGCTCATGGGCAAACAGGGTGCCGGTGCGGCCCACGCCGCACTGGACTTCGTCAAGCGCCAGCAGGATGCCATGCTTGTCGGCGAGCTTGCGCAGGCCCTGTAGAAACTCGGGCGTTGCCGGACGGATGCCGCCCTCACCCTGGATGGGCTCCACCAGGAAGCCGCCGATGGAGTCGTCGATGGCGGCCTCGGCGGCTGCGAGGTCGTTGAAGGGAAGCACGGTGAACCAGTCGGGCAGGGGCTCGAAGCCCTTGCGCAGCTTTTCCTGGTCGGTCGCCGAAATGGTGGCCAGCGTCCGCCCGTGGAAGGCGTTCGAGAAGGTAAGCATCCGGTACTTCTGCGGATTGCCGGTTGCGTAGTGATAGGCGCGGACGGTCTTCACTGTACACTCGATGGCCTCGGCGCCCGAATTGGTGAAGAAGACGGTGTCGGCGAAGGTGAGTTCGGTCAGCCGCTTCGCCACGGCCATCTGCTGCGGCGAGCCATAGAGGTTCGACACGTGCATCAGCGTCGCGGCCTGCTTCTGGATCGCCTGGGTGAGGTGCGGGTGGCCGTGGCCGAGCAGATTGACGGCGATGCCCGAGGCGAAATCGAGCCACTGCTTGCCGTTCGCGCCATAGAGATAGGCGCCTTCCCCGCGCACCGGTTCGACTTCGCACCGGGGGTAGACGGGCATCAGGGGAGAAATCGCCATGTCGTCCTCACGCACAGATGGCCGGGCCAGGGCCTGAAGCTGGTTGTGGCCGCGAGAGTGGCGCAGGGCCGGAAAAAGCGAAAGGCGGCGAACCGCCGCCCTTTGTCACCGTTCTACGCCAGCAATCGGGACATAGCTTTTCAAGCCCGCAGTTTCCACCCCGATTTGAACAACGCATAGCAGCCCCACCAGAGCAGCAGGCAGAGGCTGCCGACGATTGCGGCGCCAAGGAGCGGGGGCGCCTCTGCCACGCCAATGAAGCCGGCGCGGAAGCCATCGATCATATAGAAGAAGGGGTTCGCCCGGCTGACCAACTGCATGGCGGGCGGCAGCCGATCGATGGCGTAGAAGGTGCCCGATAGCAGGGTGAGCGGCTGGACCAGGAAGTTGGTGACGGCCGCGCCATGGTCGAACTTGTCGGCCCAGATTCCGGTGAGGACGCCCAGCAAGCCCAGCAGCAATGCCCCCAGCGTGCCGAACAGCAGCACCTGCAGTGGATTGGCGATGGTCACCGTGACACCGGGCCAGAGCAGCATCGCAAGCCAGATCGCGATGCCGACGAGCCAAGCCCGCGTAACCGCGCCGGCCACATAGCAGAAGAGCAGCTCGCCATGGCTGAGTGGCGGCATGAGCACATCGACAATGGTGCCCTGCACCTTGGCGATGATGAGGGAGGAAAGGCTGTTCTGGAACGCATTCTGCGCCATGCCCATGATGATGAGGCCGGGCGCCAGGAAGGTGGCATAGGGGAAGCCCAGCACCTCGCCCTTTGCGCCGCCGAGGGCCAGGGTGAAGATGGCAAGGAACATCAGCGTGGTGATGGCCGGCGCCCACACCGTCTGCATCTGCACCTTGAAGAAGCGGCGCACTTCCTTCAAATAGAGGGTGCGTATTCCCAGCCAGTTGATGCCGTGGATGATTGGAACTCCGGGTTCCGCATGCGCCGGCATGGCAGGTTGGGCTGGAACTTGCGCTTGCATCTCCCCAGCCGTCTATCGGCGCCCCGTCCTGGGGGCAAGGGGCAGGCAGGCGCGAACAAGCAAGAGCGGACACGAAGATGGCCTGGACCGACGAGCGCATCGCGCTGCTGACGCAATATTGGGAAGAGGGCCGCTCTGCGAGCCAGATCGCCGAGCTGCTGGGCGAGGGGCTGTCGCGCAATGCCGTGATCGGCAAGGCCCACCGGCTGGGCCTTGCCTCGCGCCCCTCACCGCTGAAGACCGGCGAGTCGAAGACAGAGGCCAAGGCCCCCAGGGCCGAGGCCAAGGCGGCGGCACCAAGACCAGCGGCGCCCCGCCCGGCACCGGCCCCTGCCGCGGCTCCTACCGTGGCGTCGGCCACGGCACAGGCCCGGCCGACGATGGCGCCGACTGTCGCGCAGCCTGTCCTCGCCGATGCGCCTGCGCCCGTCGAGACGCGGACGGCACCACGCCCCAAGGGTGGCCGCGTCACGCTGCTCGACTTGAATGACCGCATCTGCAAGTGGCCGATCGGCCACCCGGACGAGCCGGACTTCCATTTCTGCGGAAAGCCGGTGAACCCGGGCTTTCCTTATTGCGGCGAGCATTGCCTTGTCGCCTATCAGGCGCAGATGCCGCGCCGTGATCGCCCGGCCGGCCCGCCGCGGCCGTTTGGTCCGAACCTGCCGAGACCGCGCTAGTTGTGTGGACTATTGGGATTTTCATTTTCGTTGAAGTTTGATTCAAGGCTGTTTTTGAGGCAGTCGTGGGCGTGCTGGATCGTGCGTACTGGTTCGCCGTGGCGTGATTTGCCCGCGGTGTTCGGCGGCTGGAACAGTGTCTTCCGGTGGTTCAGCCGGTGGAGCCGCAAGGGCGTCTGGTGGTGCATCTTCGAGGCCATGTCGGACGATCCGGACTTTGAGTATCTGATCGTCGACTCGACCGTCGTTCGCGCCCACCAATACGCGGCGGGTGCCAAAAAGGGGGGTCTGAAGATCAGGCCATCGGCCGCTCGCGCGGCGGCCTGAGCACCAAGATCCACATGGCCGTGCGCGGCCTGGGCTGCCCGGTGCAGTTCGCGCTTACCGCCGGCCATCGCGGGGACGTGCCGCAGGCAGCGGCTTTGATCGACGGTCTGCCTGCCAACGTCATCATGGCAGATACCGCTTACGACGCCGACGCCTTTCGTCAGGTGATAGCCGACAAGGGCGCTGTGGCCGTCATTCCTAGCAATCCCTCACGAACCAAGAAGCACCCGCCCGATCAGCACCTGTACACCC
>JBKDAC010000180.1:0-2050 GCA_046316515.1 Sandaracinobacter sp.
ACTGGAAGGCCAAGTATGGCGGCCTGGAGGTGTCTGAGGCGAAGCGGCTGCGGGCGCTCGAGGATGAGAACGGCAGGCTGAAGCGCCTGCTGGCCGAGGCCATGCTGGACAACGCCGGCCTGAAGGATCTTCTCGCAAAAACTTGGTCCCGATTAACTCAAAAGTTTTTATTAGTTTAAACATTGCCGAGATTAGTCATGTTAGCGTCCTTGTATCTCAATATTCTCGCAAACACCGGATGCAGTATAGATTTGCTTCATAGGGTCCGGTGTAAGCCTCTGCCAGCGACTGCGCTGGCAGAGGCGTAAGTTGGCCTATTTCTTGTTTACATAGGTATTCATCTTCTCTCTGCCGCTGCCACCACCGCCGCCGCCGCCACCACCGCCGCCGCTCCCGCTGCCGGAGCGCGCAACTGCAGACTGACAAGCAGCGGTGGCTGTCTGCGAGATGCCGACACCGAAGAACGCACCAGCAGCGACACCCCACAAGGGCCCCGCGAAACTCGTTACCGCAATTCCAGCCACACCGCCGGCGAGAGCGCCCGCCAAATCGCCAGCGATTTCGCAGCCGTCGTATCCTCCAGAAACCAGTTCGATCTCATCGTAGGTCAAACCGCGCATGTAATTCTCCTACTTGATTTTCTGCTGCCCGCTCTTGAACGCTGCGAAAGCAACAACTGCAAACAGCAATACAATAAGTACAAAGAGGACAAATCTAGTCAAAACAATATTATTCATGAGGAAAGCGATGAAATAATCTCCGGCAATCGATCTTGTAAGGAAGATTGTCAGAAGAACCGTGGAGAGCACTATGCCAACAGTGGTTTGGTTCATTTTGTTCATTGATTTTCCTGTTCTAAAGCAGCCTCACGTCTGGCTGTTACGGCTAGCGGAAGTCTGCGGGTCAATCAACTCTCCGTTGGCGACGCCAACGACCCGGCTGGGAATTCCGTCAAAACCCCGATGGGTCACGATGATCCGCGTTGCCCGGACCTCGCCCAGCATCGCCCCGATCCGGGCGTGGTTGTCCGGATCCAGGTTAGCCGTCACTTCATCGGCAAAGATGAAGCGCGGCTGCCGATAGAGTGCGCGGGCGATCAGCACCCGCTGGCGCTGGCCGCCCGACAGGCTGGAGCCCATGTCGCCCACCAGGCTCTCATAGGCCATCGGCATGCGCTCGATGTCGTCGGCGACCGCGACAAATAAGAATGTCTTAAGTAGTAAGCCTTATTCATCGGCAGATTTGATTTTGAAAAAGAAAAACAAATTGTTTATCAAAGCATGAAAACAGTAAACGAGAAGGAATAATGTAAACCAACGTCCATGTCGAGCAACAATAACCATAAACGACCACACCAAGAACCAAAATATCCATAATCCCGACAATCCAAAATTTTCCATCACTTTTCGCAGAACCGGATTGGACTCGACCTCAAAGCCAAATCGTCTGACGGCGATTGCTGTCAACACATATTCTGCGAAGGAAGCTGCCAGAGCAGTAAAAAAAACTGCGTGCAGGTGATTGTCGATTACGTCGAGAATGGGCATTAAATCCTCGCTGACGACACAAGGGGCCTGCAGGACACAGAGTCCTGCAGGCTATTCACTTATTTCAGCTTTTTCTTCTTGGCATTCTTGGCTTTGCCGCCGCCACCGCCGCCGCCGCCCTTACCCCCAGCACCCTTGCCAATACCCTTTCCGATCGCGCCAGCACCTTTGCCGATGACCTTGCCTGCCAGTCCGCCGCCCAGAGCACCTAGCCCAGCTCGGCCGGCGACGCCGATCCAGTCCGATGTCGACATATGACCGTCTTGATTGTAGTCGCCATATGCATCAAGGTCACCGGAAACTGCACCAAACACGGGCCAGATCCAGCCTCCACTGACATTGCCGATTTCGTCCATCGTCAATTCACGCATAGTCTTCTCCCTCTAAACCGGTGGCCCTATGCCACCTGCACTTCCACAGCCCTGCCGTTGGCGACGCCAACGACCCGGCTGGGAATTCCGTCAAAACCCCGATGGGTCACGATGATCCGCGTTGCCCGGACC
>JBKDAC010000181.1:0-622 GCA_046316515.1 Sandaracinobacter sp.
CTCCGTGCCTCGCCCTTCGATGCCGCCAGCCGCGTCAGGACCCGTGCATCCCCCCGCGCAACTGACCCTTCAACCGCAAACCTCCGCAAGGCCTCGCCCGCTCCAACCCCTGCACAATATTGCCCCACTGGTCCGACCCGCCCATCTGCAGGGTGCAGCCAAAGCGCCGATGCAGCTCGACGAAGTCATAGCTCTGCAGCACCATGTAATTGAACTCGATGAAGGTCAGCGGCTGGTCCCGCTCCAGCCGCAGGCGCACCGAATCCATCGTCAGCATCCGGTTCACGCTGAAATACCGGCCATAATCGCGCAGGAATTCGATATAGTTCAGCCCGTCCAGCCAGTCGTTATTGTTGACGAGGATAGCGTCCGACGGCCCATCGCCGAACGTCAAGAATCGCCCGAACACCTGCCGGATACTCGCCATGTTCCGCGCGATCGCCGCATCGTCCAGCATCTGCCGCTGCGTATCCTTGCCGCTCGGGTCGCCGATCCGCGTCGTCCCGCCCCCCAGCAGCACGATCGGCTTGCCGCCTGCCTGCTGCAGCCGACGCAGCAGCATGATGGTCGCCAAATTCCCCACATGCAGCGACGCAGCCGTCATGTCGTACCCGACATAGGC
>JBKDAC010000182.1:0-7740 GCA_046316515.1 Sandaracinobacter sp.
CCGAAGGCGGCCTCCGCGCGTTTCGTCCACCCTTTGAGCTGGCGCTCGGCAAAGCCCGTCGGCTTGCCAAGGCCGGCAAGGCCATGCGCCGCCGGCTCCAGCGCGTGAAGGCGGGCGAGCGTGCCCGTCAGCGCGGCGAGCAGCCAGCCCGCATCGGCAACCGAGAGCGCATCGGGCAGGGTGCCCCCAATCGCGACGCCCGGGCGATATTCGATCAGCTGGAAATCGACCCCGAGCACGGCGCGATCGTCGCAGAAGGCGATGGTGCGCGGGGCCAGCTGGAATACCGGGTGCAGCGCGCCCAGCACGCGGGCTTCGCGCGCCATGTCGGATGCGCCATGGGCGAGTTCCCCGCCGGGCGGGCGTCGGAACACGGCAGGTGCGCCGTTCAGCAGCACCCGATAGTTCAGGTTGGCGAGCCCGCCCGCGAACTGCCGGGGCGGGGCAGACAGGTCGAGCAGCAGGCCGCGGCCGGCTAGCCAGGCGGCGATCCGGTCCCAGTCCTGCGGGATGGCGTCAGCCCTGAAGCTCATGGCCGGTCGGCAGGCCTGTTCAGGATTTCGGCTCTCCCTCTGCCTTTGTTTCGGCGGGCGCGTCCGGTCCTGTCCGATCTGCAGCAGCTGGCCGTGCCGACCGCACCATGCCGGAAAAGGCGCGCGGCAGGTTCAGCTTGGGATCCGCCTGGGACACGGTGATGCAGGTGCCGCCAAAGAAGGGCCGCGGGCACAATTCCCATGGCTGGTCGGGCGGGACGCGCACCGCCCGGGGCGAGAAGCTGAGCGAGTTGCTGCCTGTCTGCAGGGCATAGCTGGTGCCCTGGAAGTTGCGCTGGCTGAACATCACCATCTCGGCAGCGGCGGGCAGCGCAGCGCCAACCAGGGCGACGGCGGCCAGAAGGCGCAATAGGGCCATGGCGCGGTATCCCGACCGCACGCAGGGCATATCGACAGGGCAGGCCCGGCGATTCACGGTCTCCACCGCCTGGCGCGCCGACCCGTTCCAGCCCGCGCCCGGCCGCCCCACGGCCGCCCCGATGCTCGCCCATATCCCCCTGTGCATGTCCGCTCCCCTAGCTGCGCCCCCCCGGCTGCCGGCAGGCTAGACCCGTCGGGGGCCTGTTGCCAAGCGGCAGCAGCGCGCGGCTACAGCTCTGGCCGGACCAGCCGCAACCTGTGGTCGCGTTCCTTCCACACCAGCACATCGGCATGCGCGCGCGCGAGAGAGATATGGTCGTGCAGGTTCGGCAGGTTGATCGCCCGCCACACGGCCGTGCGTGCAAAGCCGCGCGCCTCCATCTCGCTCATGTCGCGGAAGCGGGCGTAGAAGCTGTCCGGGTCCTCGCCGGCGGCATGCCAGTGCCCCATGAAGCGCTCCAGGAACCAGTGTTCCAGATCTTCCTCGGTCGCATCCACATACAGCAGCGCGTCCAGCGTCTGCAGCGCCCGATGGTTGTCGCCCACGGGGGCAAGGCCAAGCCCCTCCACCAGCAGCAGGTCCGGGCGGTCGATGGTCCGTGTCAGTGCAGGGTCCACATCATAGCGCGTGTGGGAATAGCCCGGTACGCGCGCAGGCCCGCGGCGCACATCGTCCAGCGTCCGGCACAGGGCGTTGATGTCATAGCTTTCGGGAAAGCCCTTGCGCATCAGCAGGCCGCGCGCCTCGAGCTCGGCATTCGGCCGCATGAACCCGTCGGTCGAGATCACTTCGACGCGCAGGTTGCCGCGCAAGGCTGCAGCGATATCGGCGGCAAGGGTGGACTTGCCCGCGGCAACCGAGCCGGTCAGCCCCGCAATCATCACCTCGCCCGCATCGCGCCGGGCTGCCAGCAGGGACCCGATCTCCAGCGGAGAGACGACCGGCGGGCCCATCAGTGTCGCTGTTTCCACGGCCACCCGTGCACATTGCCCTCCAGCTCGATCGGGGCCCGCGTGGCGGTATAGCGGCTGCGGGGAAAGCGGGAGAAGTTCATGCCCCCAGGATGGCCTGTTTCGGGCTTTCCCTCAAGCCAGTCCCGACAGGGCCAGCAGGATACCAGCCAGCGCCGAACCGCCCAGCAGGGGCAACAGCCCCAGCCGGAAGCGCAGCGCCGCCACCAGCGCAAGCGCTGCCAGCAGGATCGCCGGCATATCGGCCGAGGCAAGGACCGGCCATTCCAATCGCACGCCCGGAATGGCCGACGGCCTGTGCTGGGCGAACAGGCTGTGCAGTGCAAACCATAGGGCGAGGTTCGCGACCACGCCCACCACCGCCGCCGTCACCGCCGTCAGGGCCGCCGACAGGGCCCTGTTGGCACGCAGCCGCTCGGCATGCGGGGCCCCCAGGAAGATCCAGGCAAAGCAGGGCATGAATGTCACCCACACCGTCAGCAGCGTGCCCAGGATTCCCGCCAGCAGCGGGTCCAGCCCGCCGGGATCGCGCCAGGCCGCTAGGAAGCCGACGAATTGCAGCACCAGGATCAGGGGCCCGGGCGTGGTTTCGGCCAGCCCCAGCCCGTCCAGCATCTCGCCGGGTTTCAGCCAGCCGAACTGCTCGACGGCGGCCTGTGCCACCCAGGCCAGCACCGCATAGGCTCCGCCGAAGGTCAGCGCCGCAAGCTTCGAGAAGAAGGTCGCCAGATCGGCGAACACATGGCCGGGCCCAAGCGCCCCTACCAGTGCCGCCACCGGCAGCAGCCACAGGGCCAGGAAGATCGCGCCCGCCCGCACCGCTCCGCCCGTGGGGGGCAGGGGAAGCTGCTCCACCAGCCCCTCGGCCACGCCATGGCCGCTGCTGCCGGAAAAGGCCTTGCTGCCGGTGCGCGACGCGAAATAGCCGATCAGCGCCGCTGCAAGGATCACGATGGGAAAGGGCACGGCAAACACATAGAGTGCCGTGAAGGCGGCAAGCGCCAGTCCCGCCAGGACGGCGTTCCCAACCAGCCGCTTGCCCAGCCGGACCAGCGCCTGTGCGATCAGCGCGATCACTGCCGCCCTCAGGCCGAACAGCAGCCCGTCGACTACGGGCACGTCCCCAAGCGTCACATAGAGGATCGACAGGCCCAGGATCGCCAGGAAGCCGGGCAGGATGAACAGCGTCCCGGCGACGATTCCGCCTGCCACGCCGTGCATGCGCCAGCCGATATAGGTTGCCAGCTGCTGCGCCTCGGGCCCGGGCAGCAGCATGCAATAGTTCAGCGCATGCAGGAAGCTGCCCTCGTCCACCCAGCGCCGTTCCTCAACCAGCTCGCGGTGCATCAGCGCGATCTGGCCGGCCGGCCCCCCGAACGACAGGAAGCCGATCCGCGCCCATACCCGGGTTGCCGTGCGCAGTGTCGGAAGGGAAAGGGCCATGGCCGCCATTGCCCTACCCTGTCAGAAGCGGATGCTGGCTGTCACCCCATAGGTCCGGGGGTCGCCGAGCTGGCCGACGATCAGGCCGGTGCTGCCGGGGGCTGCGGTCAGGAAGTCGAAATACTCGGTGTCGAACGCGTTGCGCACCCAGCCGAAAACCTCCCAGCCGCCCTGCGCACGATAGCCTGCGCGCAGGTTGGTCAGCGCATAGCCCTCGATATTCAGCACCCGCGTGGGCGTGGGGCTGGACGAGAAATCCGATCGAAAGCTGCCGTCGATCCCGACATAGGCCTCGCCGGACCCGGCCGGCAGGCGATATTCGGCCCCATAGCTCAGCGCATATTCGGACACGCCCGGCAGCCGCCCGCCCGACGCGTTCACGAACTGGGGCGAACCGGCGGGCCCGCCGGACAGCTCCACCGGTAGCGGGGCATTGGGGAAGTCGACATAGGTCGCGTCGGTCCAGGCGAAGTTCACATAGGCGTTCAGCCGCTCGACGGGGCGGGCGGTGAAGTCCACCTCGACGCCCTGGCTGCGGACCTTGGGGACGTTCGCCAGATAGCCCCGGATCACGCCGACCGTGTTGTTGACGACGGTGGTCTGGAAATCCCGGATGTCGGTGCGGAAGGCGGCGAAGTTCAGCGTCGCTGTTTCATCCAGCAACCGTGTCTTCAGGCCGATCTCGAAATGGTTCACCTCCTCGGGCGCGATGGTCGCGGTGTCCAGGTTGGGGGTCACATTATCGGGAAGGGTGGGGACTCCGTTCAGGTTGATGCCGCCCGATTTGAACGAGCGGGCATAGGTCGCATAGGCGAGAATCGTGTCGGTCGGCTTCCACGACAGGGTGAGATCGCCCGAGATGTTCCAGTCGCTGAAGTCCACTTCATAGAACTGGTTCTGAAGCACGCCGTTCTTGATGGCCTGCTGGGCAGGCGTCGGGTTGGGCAGGCCGCCGGTCACCATGGCGTTGTAGAAGCCGTCCTTCCTGTCATAATTCGCGCGCAGGCCGGGGGCGAGGCTGAGCGTGTCGGAGATGTTCCAGGTGAGCTTGCCGAAGACCGCGAAGCTGTCGTTGCTGTAGCGGATGTCGTTGTCGGACCTCAGCCCGTTGATGAGGCCGGGATTGGCGGCGTTCACCGTCGGGCCCAGCAGCCACAGCCCGGCGAACGGACCCTGTTGCTGCACACCCTGGGTGTTGATCCTCTGGTTGTAGAAAAAGGCGCCCAGAACATAGTCGAAGCGGTTCTCGCCGTTCGAGGCAAGCCGCAGCTCCTGGCTCCACTGGGTCTGCTGCGAGGGGTTTTTCGACAGCGGCGTGATGGCAAGGCCGGTGAAGTCACGGTCGTTCGACGGCACCCAGTCCCACTTTCGCCAGGCGGTGATCGACGTGATCGAGGCAGGCCCGATGTCCCAATGTGCCAGCAGCGACACGCCGCCGTGCGTGTTCTTCGCGCTGAGCACCGAGTCCGCATCGACCAGCCGGTCGAACGGATCGGTGCTGGACGGCGTGTAGTTGGACAGGCGGGCAAGGTTGGCGAACTGGCGGGTGGCAGGCCGGGCCGTCGGCACGACCTTCACGAAATTCTGCGCGAACCCTTCCGGATCCTGGCGGTTCCAGTCCGCGTACAGCGTGAAGTCGAGGCTGTCGGTCGCCTGCCACAGAAGCTGGCCCCGGATGCCGACGTTGTCGGTCTCGTTCACCCGCCTGTCGGTGACCGTGTTGAACAGGGTTCCGTCGCGCCTGGTGACGGATGCGCTGATCCGGGCGGCCAGCTTGTCTGCCACGATCGGGCCGGAAACCGAGGCCTTGAACTGCCAGAAGTTCAGATTGCCATAGCTGGCCTCGGCGCGGCCCTCGAAGTCGAAGCTGGGCTTGCGGGTCGTGACGTTCAGCGCGCCGGACGTTGTGTTCTTGCCATAGAGCGTGCCCTGGGGCCCGCGCAGGATCTCGACCTGCTGCACATCCACGAAGTCCAGCGTGGCGGCAGCGACCCGGCCGTAATAGACTTGGTCGATATAGAGGCCCACGCCCTGCTCGATGCCGTCGTTGGTCAGGCCGAAGGGCGCACCCAGGCCACGGATGTTGATCGCGCTGTTGCGCGGGTTCGACGAAATGAACTGCACCGAAGGCTGCAGCTGCACCAGGCGCGACACGTTGAACGCGCCGGTGGCCTCCAGCTGCGCGGCGCCCACCACGGACACCGCGATCGGAACCTTCTGCAGGTCCTCAGACCGGCGGCGGGCCGTGATGATGATGTCGCTGGAGCCTGCGACGCTGTCTGCGGCCGCAAGCGCATCGGCTGCGCCGTCGGGCATCCCGGCGGCATGAACGGGCAAGGCGATGAGGGCGGCGGTTCCGAGAAGCAGCGTCTTGGTCATGTGATCCTCCGGCAGAAGTCTGGAAAGAGGCATGACTCCGGTCGTCCGGTCGCCATTGCGAAGTTCGGGGGTCAGATAGGGGTCAGCAGCCCTGCGGCAGTCGTGTCCGTTCGGTGACGTCCACCTGCACCAGCCGGCCTTCGTAAATGGTGAGGCGGATATCCCCGAACCGGATCCGGTCGAGCGCGGCCACCACAAGCCCCAGCGCCGCCCACCAGGCAACCGCCAGGCAGCCGAGGCTGTGGGCAACCAGGATAACCGGCTGGCCCGCCGCCCGGATCGCCTGGTCCAGGCGCTGCACCCAGATGTTCCGGTCGGGGCCGCTCCACATGCCCAGATTGACCCGGTGGAACCAGGGATACTGCCACTCCCAGCGGCTTTGCCAATGTTCCGCGCAGCTGTTGTTCAGCCCCGGGACATTCAGGATCGACGGGGTGCCGGCTGCATTCTTGCGGTCGTTGGCGTGCTGCCCATCCCTTGGAGACGGGCTGGCGAATCGATTGTTGTCCGGCATCGTCCTCTCCTTCCTACAGTTGGAAGGAGAGGCTAACTCAACCGTCTCACTAGACAAGTGGGCGGAGGGCCAATCGGTTCTTTGCCGCGCTAAAGCTGCGCTTCGACCTTTGTCTTCAGCGCCACCTGTCCCGGCGGTGGGTCGGCCAGCGTCAGCCGGTCGAGCACGTCGGCCGTGGCATCCCGCACGGCCAGCATCACCAGCCGCAGGTGGCATTCGCTTTCCGGCAGGCAATTGTCGCAGGGCTCATAGGCCAGCCGCGAAGCGCAGGGGACAAGCGCCAGCGATCCGCGCGTGATCCGCACGACGTCACCATAGCTGATCTCGGCCGGCGCACGCTCAAGCCAATAGCCGCCGGCCCGGCCGCGCTTCGTGCCGATGATGCCCTCGCGCGACAGTTCCGAAAGGATCACCGTCAGGAACTTGCGCGGGATGCGCTGACTGTCGGCAATCTCGCCGATCTGGACCGGGCCTTCGCCGTGGCGGCCGGCAAGATAGAGAAGGGCGCGCATGGCATAGCGCGATTTCATGTTGAGCATTGCCGGGCTGCCATGGGCCGACAGCAGGATTTTATCAACCCATTCGGCAGACTTTGCGGACCCTTGTTTCCGCTCTCTGGCTCAATTGTGGCGACTGGCACACGTTACTCCAGATGGACTTGCGCCCAATCACTGTGCAGACTTGGCGCGCTTTACCCTGGCAAAGGACGGCAGCAGACATGAACAGCATAGCCGATACGCCAAGACCCGTGGGCGCTGACGAACTCGCGCGCCTGGATGCGCTGTTCGCGCTCAACATCCTCGATACCGATCCCGAGCCCGAGTTCGATACCATCACCCGCCTTGCGGCGACCTGCTTCGACGTGCCGATTGCCGTCATCAGCCTTGTTTCGGCCGATCGCCAGTGGTTCAAGTCCCGCGTTGGGCTCGAAGCCCGGGAAACCCCGCGCGACGTGTCGTTCTGCGACCATGCGATCACATCAGACGATCTGATGGTTGTCCCCGATGCCCGGCGCGATCCCCGGTTCTGCCACAATCCGCTCGTCATCGGCCCGCCCAACGCCCGCTTCTACGCGGGGGCTCCGCTGAAGCTCGCCTCCGGCCACCGGATCGGCACGCTCTGCCTGATCGACACCAGGCTGCGGGCGCCGCTGGATTCCCGCCAGCGGGAAATGCTCACGCTGCTCGCCCGCCAGGTGGTCGACCTGATCGACGTCCGCGACCTCAGGCGCAAGCAGCTGATTTCCAAGATGATCAGCGACACATCCTCGGATGCCTTCGTCTGCACCGACAGCGACAACCGGATCATCTACTGGAACCGCGCCGCCGAGGTGATGTTCGGATGGACCGCACGCGAAGCACTGGGCCGGAGCCTGGAGATCATCATTCCCCAGCGCCACCGCGAGGGCCATCTCAACGGCGTCAGAAGGGTCATCGGCGGGGCCGAGACCCGGCTGGTGGGCAAGACCACCGAAGTGCCCGCCTGTCACCGCGACGGCCGCGAGTTTGTCGTCGAGCT
>JBKDAC010000183.1:0-5057 GCA_046316515.1 Sandaracinobacter sp.
TTCCTCGCGCCAGAGCGCGCGCAGCTCGTAGTCGGACCAGCTGCCCTTCACTGTGGTGACAATCTCTTCGTCACCGTCGCGTTCGAAGGCCCAGTTGTGGCTCGCGAAATAATGCTCGAGCGTGTCGATCGGGGCGAGCGGCTCTGCGCCGATGTCGAACTGCAGGCTTGTCATCGCGTCGTCCTCGTGTCGTCTGTGGCTCCAGCAATTGTTGGCGGACCATCGGCCTCCGACCCTATGCGTGGTGGCTCTCTCCGCCATCGACCGCAACATATTGCGGTTACCCGCCCGTCCTTGGCAAGCTGCTTGTGGCGGACTGCCGTTTTGGCTGTGGATATGTCCACGCCTGCGGATGGTGCCTGTCTCCTAGCTGATGTCGATCTTCTTGGCCTTCGGCTTGGCGGCCGGGGCTGCGGTACCGGCCACCATGGCCTTCAGGGCCTCGAGCTCGGCTTTGGTTTCAGCGGCCATCGCCTTCACCGCCTCGAACTCCTCGCGGCTGACGAAATCGACGCCGCCGACCGCTTCGCGCAGCTTTTCCTTCATCCGTGTCTCGGCCTCGCGGCCGGCGCCGGCCATCGTGCCGGCGATGGACGACATCAGGCGGGAGAGGTCCTCGAACATCTGGTTCTGGTTCTGCACTGGCGGTCTTTCCAATTCGTTCGCCGGTATCCGGCCCATCGGACCATTGGGTCCATCATATGCGATCTTGCCGCATCTGCGAAGTGCAGTGAACATAGGGTCGTGGTGGCCGCTTTTTAAGGCGGCCTATTCTGCGGGCTGCGCCGTGCCGTCGCCGGCTTCGCCCAGTTTCTTTTCCAGCTCGCGGCTGATCGCCTCTGGCGAGGTGGTGCGCCGGGCGAGTGCGGCATAAGCGACCGGGATTACGAACAGGGTGAGGAGGGTCGCGAGGCTGACGCCCCAGACGATGACGACGCCGATCGCCTGACGGGAGCCCGCGCCGGCGCCGCTGGCCAGCATCAGCGGGACGGCGCCCGCGACCGTTGCGATCGATGTCATCAGCACCGGGCGCAGGCGGCGTTCGGCGGCCTCGAGGATTGCGTCCTCGAAGGCGACGCCCTCGTCGCGGAGCTGGTTCGCGAACTCGACGATCAGGATGCCGTTCTTGGCGGCGAGGCCGACGAGCATGACGATGCCGACCTGGGAGTAGAGGTTGAGCGTGCCGCCCATGACCCAGAGGCCGAACAGGCCGCCGCCGACCGCGAGCGGCACGGTGAGGATGATGACCGCCGGGTGGATCCAGCTTTCGAACTGGGCGGCAAGCACCAGGAAGACGAGGACGACGGTGAGGGCGAGCACGATCCAGAGCGAGGAGCCGGTCTGCCGGAGCTGCTGGCTTTCGCCGCGGAAGCCCACGGCGGAGACGGCGGGCTGTTCGAGCGCGACCTCTTCCAGATAGTCGAGCGCCTGGCCCAGCGTGGTGCCGGGGCCGAGGTTGCCCTGGATGGTGATGGCGCGCTGCTTGTTGAAGCGGCCGAGCTCGCCGGCCTGGGCGGCCTCGCGCAGCTTCACGAGGTTGGAGAGAGGGATGAGGGTACCGGTCGTCTGCGAGCGGACCTAGATGTTGGCGAGGTTGTCGGGCGTTGCGCGGTCGGCGTCCTCGGCCTGGAGGACGACATAATATTCCTCGCCGCGGTCGATGAAGGTGGTGACCCGCCGCGACCCCATCATCGTCTCAAGCGTGGCGCCGACGTCGGCGATCTGGACGCCGAGATCGCCGGCCCGCGTGGTGTCGATGTCGACGATCAGCTGGGGCCGGGTTTCCTTGTAGTCGCTGTCAAGGTCGACGATGCCGGGGTTCTGGTCGGCGGCCTTGAAGATGGCGTCGCGGGCCTTTGCGAGTTCCTCGAAGCTGTTGCCGGCGATGACGACCTGGATCGGGCGGCCGCGGCCGCGGCTGAGGGTGTTGGCCGAGGAGGCGTTGCCGCGGACGCGCGGGTCCTGGCCGATGACCTTCTGGGTTTCGTCGATGACGGCCTGGGTGGGAACGCTGCGCTCTTCCCAGGGGACGAGGAAAACGGTCATGGAGCCGGACGCGAAATCCTCGGTCGCGCCCCAGCTGCCGGGCGCGCGCACCAGCAGGCGGCGGATGGGCTGGCCGTCGCCGACCTTGGGGAGCATGCGCTCCTGCAGGTCTTCCATGTAGCCCTTCATTCTGTCGTAGCCGGTGCCTTCAGCGGCCTGAACGTTCACGAAGAAGTAGCCGACATCTTCCTGGGGGGCGAGTTCGGAGGCGAGCGTGGCGCCGAGGCCGAGGCAGACGGCGACGAAGAGAAGGGCGCCGCCGCCGATGGCGAGCGGGCGGTTCAGCACGCGCCGCAGTGTGCTGGCATAGCGGCGCTGCACGCGATCGAACTGGCGGTCGAACCACTTGGTGAGGCGGTTGTGGCCCGTTTCCTTGCGGAGGAGCTTGGAGCAGAGCATCGGGGTGAGGGAGAGCGCGACGAAGCCGGAGAATGCGATCGCGCCGATCATGGCGCCGGCAAGTTCGCGGAAGAGGAGGCCTGTGTTGCCGGCGATGAAGTAGAGAGGGACGAAGACGGCGCAGACGACGACGGTGGTCGCAACGACCGCGAAGCCGACCTGGCGGGCGCCTTGTAAGGCGGCGACGAGCGGCGGCTCGCCCTTCTCGATACGGTAATAGATGTTTTCCAGCACCACGATGGCGTCGTCGACGACGAGGCCGATCGCCAGCACGAACGCGAGGAGGGTGAGGAGGTTGAGGGAGTAGCCCAGCACGTAGAGCACGCCGAAGGTGGCGATGAGGCAGATGGGGACGGTGATCGCCGGGATGAGGGTAGCGCGCATCGAGCCGAGGAAGATGAAGATGACGGCGACGACGAGAACCGCGGCCTCGAGCAGGGTCTTCCACACATTGTCGATCGCGTGCTCGATGAAGAGCGAGCTGTCGAAGCTGACGGCGAGCGTCATGCCCTTGGGGAGGGTGGCCGTCACCTTCTCCATCTCGGCCTTCACATCGTTCGCGACCTGGAGGGTATTGGCGCCCGACTGGCGGACGATACCGAGGCCGACGGCCTGTTCACCGTTGGAGCGGAAGAAGTTGTAGCGGCTTTCGGGCTCGAGGCCGACGCGGGCCACGTCGGACAGGCGGACGAGATAGCCGTCGGCGCTGCGGCCGACGACCAGCTGTTCGAATTCGGGGACGGAGGTGAACTGGCGGGTGACCCGGACCGTGAGGTTGGTGGAGGCGCCCTCGATCCGGCCGGCTGGCAGCTCGACATTCTGGCGGCGGAGCGCGTTCTCGACGTCGTTCGTGGTGAAGCCGAAGGCGATGAGCTGGGAGCGGGAGAGCCAGATGCGCATGGCCTGGCGGGCTTCGCCGCCGACCTGCACGCGGCTGACGCCGTTTACGGCGGCGAAGCGGTCGACGAGGACGCGCTGGGCGTAGTCCGTCAGTTGCATCGGCGTCCAGTCGGTGTGGATGACGTTGAGCCAGAGGACAGGCTGGGCGTCGACGTCGACCTTGGAGATTTCCGGCGGGTCGGCTTCTTCGGGAAGGTCGTTCAGCACGCCCGAGACGCGGTCGCGCACGTCGTTGGCGGCGGCGTCGATGTCGCGGGTGGCGGAGAATTCGATCTGGATGTCGGAACGGCCCTCGCGCGAGCGGGAGGTGACCGTTTCGATGCCCTCGATGCCCGAGATGCGGTCCTCGAGGATCTGGGTGACCTGGTTCTCGACCACCTGGGCGTTGGCGCCGCGATAGGTGGTGTCGATCGAGACGATGGGCGGCTCGATCGCGGGGAGGTCGCGGACCGGGAGCCTGGTGAAGGAGACGATCCCGATCAGGATAAGGAGCAGCGAAAGGACGGCCGCGAAGACCGGGCGCCGGACCGAGATGTCGGAGAGGATCATGATGCGCGGCCGTTCGGCATCAGGAGGCGTCGCGCGTGGGTGCCGGCGCGGGCTCGGGGGCGGCTTCGGGGGCGAGCTCGGCCTGGTTGGTCGCGCTGCGTTCGACTGGCTTGATGGGGCCGGGGCCGCGGAGCTTGACCGTGCGGTCGGCGACGACGCGGTCGCCTTCGGCGAGGCCGGAGAGGACCTCGACGCGGCCGTCGCGGCGGGTGCCGGCGCGGATCTCGACGCGGTTGGCGGTGTCGTCCGGGGCGACCTTCCAGACATAGGCACTGCTGCCTTCGCCGATGACGGCGAGTTCGGGGACGGTGAGGGCGTCTCGAGCGGGCGAGCGGACGTCGACCGTCATCAGCATGCCGGGGCGCAGGCGCAGATCGGGGTTGGGAAGGATCGCACGGGCAGTGGCGGCGCGGGAGACAGGATCGATCAGCGGGTCGATCGAGGAGATTCGGCCGCGGAACTGCTCGCCCGGGAAGGCGGCGGCGGTGGCCGAGATCTCCAGCCCCGGCTTCAGCGCGTAGAGGAAGGTTTCGGGAACGGTGAAGTCGAGCTTGATCGAGCTGTGGTCGACGATGGTGGCGATGGTGGTGCCGGCGTTGACGACGGTGCCGGCCGAGATGCGGCGCAGCGAGAGGTAGCCGGAGAAGGGGGCGCGGATGACGCGGTCGGCGATCTGCGAGTTCGCCTGCTGGGACTGTGCGCGGGCGATATCGACATTGGCCTGCTGCTCGTCGATGCGGGCCTTGGTGGCGAAGCCCTGCGCCTGCAGCTGCTTCAGACGGGCGAGCTGGAGCTGGGCTTCGCGCAGGCGCGCCTGGCTTTCGTTGAGGGTGGCGCCCTGTTCGGAGCGGAGGAGGGTGGCGATGACGGCGCCGCGCGGGACATACTGGCCATCGGTGAAGTTGATGCGCTCGATCCGTTCGGTGACGGTTGAGTTGAGATCGGCCTGCTCGTTGGCGCGTGCAGTGCCGACGGCTTCGATGGAATCGACGACCTGGGTGCGCGTGGCGCGATCGACGATCACGGACGGCGTGCGCGGGCCACCCTTTGCGGACTTCTCGGCGCCTTTCGGGCTGCCTTTGCCCGAAATCGATTCGACGAGGGAGCAGGCCGGCATGGTGCTGCTGTTCAACGGCATGCAGTCCAGCCTGGCCATGGTGTAC
>JBKDAC010000184.1:0-6844 GCA_046316515.1 Sandaracinobacter sp.
TGGACAAGATTGCGTTCCAGACCCGGGTGCTGGCGATGAACGCGGCGGTGGAAGCCGGGCGCGCGGGTGAAGCGGGCCGCGGCTTTGCGGTGGTGGCCGATCTTGTGAGCGCGCTGGCGATGCGCGCCGAGGAAGAGGCCAAGCGCGCGCGCGATCAGCTGACGGTGACACAGGACCAGATCGTGAGCGCGGTCGACGCCGTGAAGATGGTGGACGACAGCCTTGTCGCCATCGCGACCGATGTCGAGGAAGTGCACAAGCTGCTGGGCACGATGACCGAGGACAACCGCGTCCAGTCGCTGGCGGTCTCTGAGATCACCACTGCAATCAGCGCCATGGACCAGGCCACGCAGCAGAACGCCGCCATGGTGGAGCAGACCTCAGCCGCCGCCAGGACCATGACCAGCGAGGTCCAGGGCCTCGCAGACAGTGCCGCACGGTTCAGCATCGGAAACGAGCGGCCGGCAGCACCCACCTTCACCATCCCGACAGCCCGTCCTGCCGTCCAGGCGCGCCCGGCAGGCCGGCCGAAATCTTCCGCCGCGTCGCCTGCCATCGCAGCAGCTGCGTCCAAATCCCGCACGGCATCAGCCGACAGCGCTGGCTGGCGCGACTTCTAGGGTCTCCCCGGCTGATTCGGTTCCCGGCGGCAGCAGCGGTCCGTCCCGCTGCTGCCGCCCTGAACCCCGGGCCTCAGTTCGATACCAGCTCTGCAGCGGCCTCGACGATCGCGTCAGGGCCGATCCTGTATTCGGCGTAGAGATCTGGAAGGGTCCCCGTCTGCCCGAACCGGTCCGTGCCCAGCGGGCTGACCCGGTGGCCGAGGACGCCACCCAGCCAGGAGAGGGAGGCGGGTGCCGCGTCACAGACTGTCACCAGGCCGGCGTTCGGCGGGAGCTGGGCGAGCAGGGCCTCGATGGGGGCGGTTTGGGCGACGCCTTGCTTCCAGCGCCCTGCCCGGGCGGCTGACCAGTCGCGGTGCAGCTTCGCAGGCGATGTCACCTGGAGGAGGCCAAGGCCGGGCATGTCTTCCGCGAGCTGGGCATGGGCCTCCTGTGCCTCGGGAAGGATCGCACCCATCGCGACCAGGGCGACCGGCTGTCCCGCGGTGGGCGGGATGTGCCAGTAGGCGCCGTCTATGGTGCCCCGCTTCCAGCCGTCGTCCGCGCGGATGGGCTGTTCCAGCGTGCGCGTGGAGAGACGGAGGTAGATGCTGCCGCCGTCTGCTGCCTGCATATGTTCGAACGCATGGTGCATCAGCAGCGCGAGCTCGTCGGCATAGGCGGGTTCATAGTGGGTGAGCCCCGGCTGGCCCATGGCGATGAGCGGCGGGTTGATCGACTGGTGGGCGCCGCCTTCGCCGCCGAGTGTGAACCCTGAGGGCGTGGCGACCAGCAGGAAGCGCGCGTCCTGGTAGCAGGCGTAGTTCAAGGCATCGAGGCCGCGGGCGATGAACGGATCATAGACCGTGCCGATGGGGATGAGACGTTCGCCGAACAGGGGGGCGGCAAGGCCGGCTGCGGCCAGCATCAGGAACAGGTTGTGTTCGGCGATGCCGAGCTCGACATGCTGGCCTGCGGGGTTGCCTTGCCACTTCTGGGGCGAGGGGATCTTGGCGTCGCGGAACACGTCCGGAAGTTCCTGTCGGCGGAACAGGCCGCGCTGGTTCACGAATGCGCCGAGGTTGGTGGAGACGGTCACATCCGGCGAAGTGGTGAGGATGCGGGCAGCGAGCGGGCTGTTCCCCTTGGCGAGCTCGAACAGGATCTTGCCGAACGCCGCCTGGGTCGATTGTTCGGCCCCTTCGGGCACCGGCAGAGCCGGGACGGCCAGAGGCGTGTGCGCCCGGTCCGCCAGCTTGCGCGCGATGGGGCTGGTCTCGATGAAGGCTTTCAGTTCGGCGGCCGCGTTGGCGCCGAGGCCGGCGTAGGGTGCCCATTCCTCGCCGTGCGCAATGCCCAGGCTGTCCCGCATTCCCTCGATCTGGGACGGAGTCATGAGGCCGGCGTGATTGTCCTTGTGACCGGCGAGCGGCAGGCCCTGGCCCTTGATGGTGTAGGCGATGAACAGGGTGTTGCGTTCATCCTTGGCCGCGGCGAACGCAGCGGTGAGCGTCTCAATGCAGTGGCCGCCGAGCGTGGTCATCAGTCGCTGCAGCGCCTCGTCGTCGTGGGATGCAATCAGCTTCAGCGCCTTCGGGTCGTTCGCGAGGTCGGCGTTGAGGCGTGCCCGCCAGGCGCCGCCGCCCTTGTAGGTGAGGGCGGCATAGTCCGCGTTGGGGCAGGTCTCGATCCAGTCTTCCAGCGCCTGCCCGCCCGGCTTCGCGAAGGTTTCGCGCTGCAGCTTTCCGTGCTTCAGCGTGACCACCCGCCAGCCGCAGGTTTCGAAGATGTCGTCAAAGCGGCGGAACATGCGGTCGGCGGTCGTCGCATCCAGCGATTGCCGATTGTAGTCGACCACCCACCAGCAGTTGCGGATGTCGTGCTTATAGGCCTCGATCAGGGCCTCATAGATGTTGCCTTCATCGAGCTCGGCATCGCCCATCAGCGCGATCATGCGGCCGGCGTCCGCTGCGTCGAGGGAGCCGTGGGCGATCAGCCAGTCCTGCACCAGGCTCGCAAAGGCGGTAACCGCGACGCCGAGGCCGACCGAGCCGGTGGAGAAGTCCACCGGGATCGTGTCTTTGGTGCGGCTGGGGTAGCTCTGCACACCGCCGAAGCCGCGGAAGCGCTGCAGGGCGTCGAGCGACTGGTTGCCGAGCAGGTAGTGGATCGCGTGCAGCAGCGGGCCTGCGTGGGGCTTCACCGCCACCCGGTCGTTGGGGCCAAGCGCGTGGAAATAGAGCGCGGCCATAATCGCCGACATCGACGCACAGCTCGCCTGGTGGCCGCCGACCTTGATACCGTCCACGCTCTCGCGAATATGGTTCGCATTGTGGATCGTCCAGGCGGACAGCCAGCGCAGGCGGGTGTCAAGCGTTTCAAGAAGAGCGACTCGGTCCAGAGTCTCGAGGCGTGCGGTCATCTGCCCTGTCTAGCGGCGTGACCTGAGCGCCGCTAGGGCAAGAGGTGGGTTAAGAGGCGGAGGGATTGCCATGAAGAAGGCGTGGCTGCTGGTTGGTCTGACGCTGGTTCCCGATGTAGTTCAGGCAGCGCCTGCGCCGGGGCCTGCCGAAGCCGCGACCAAGGCGGCGCTGGAGCGGGCGGAGAGGCTTGAGCCGATGGTCAACAGCATTCTCGTGCGCAACCCGGATGCGCTGGCCGAGGCGCGGATGCTCGATCGGCAGCGCAAGGTGCGCGGGCCCCTCTTCGGCATGCCGATCCTGGTGAAGGACAATATCGACATCGCCGGCCCGATGCCGACGACTGCCGGCAGCCGGGCGCTTTCGGTCAATGTGACCGGCAGGGACGCGCCGATCATTGCCCGGCTTCGCGCATCGGGCGCAGTGATCCTGGGCAAGACCAACCTCAGCGAATGGGCGAACTTCCGGTCGAGCGACTCCATTTCGGGCTGGAGCTCGGTTGCCGGGCAGACGCGGAACCCGAACGCTCTCGACCGCAACCCCTGCGGCTCTTCGTCGGGGTCCGGCGCCGCAGTGGCGGCAGGAATTGTCGACGCGGCGGTGGGCACGGAGACCAACGGCTCCATCATCTGTCCGTCGAGCGTGAACGGGATCGTGGGGCTGAAGCCGACGGTGGGGCTGGTGAGCCGCACGCACATCGTGCCCATCAGCGCTAGTCAGGACACGGCGGGGCCGATGGCGAAGGATGTGCGCACGGCCGCCTTGCTGCTGACGGCCCTGGCCGGCAGAGATCCGGCCGATCCGGTGACGGCCGAGGCGGTGTCCCGGCAGGTGGACTATACGAAGGGGCTGGAGACGGCTTCGCTGAAGGAGGTGCGGATCGGCGTTCTGCGCTGGGCGACGGGCTGGTCGACGCCGGTCGATGCGGCGTTCGAGCGGGCGCTGGAAACCCTGCGCGCGCAGGGTGCGGTGCTGGTGGAAATCAAGGAAGGGCCGGACCGGCAGGCGATCAGCAAGGCCGAGTTCCAGGTTCTGCTGAGCGAGTTCAAGGCGGGGGTGAACGCCTATCTCGCCACCACGCCGCCGGCTGTGAAGACGCGGACGCTGTCCGACGTGATTGCCTTCAACAAAGCGGATTCGGCGCGGAGCCTGGGGCTGTTCGGGCAGGACCTGCTGGAAAAGGCCGATGCGACCAAGGGGCTTGATGACCCGGCCTACAAGGCGGCGCGCGCGTCGAGCCTGAAGGGCGCGTCGGACGCGATTGCCGGCATGCTGGCAGGGTCGGGCGTGGAGGCGCTGGTTGCGCCGTCCGCGCCGGCTGCGTGGAAGATCGACACGGTGAACGGCGATCAGGCGCCCTTTGGTGGGGCCGGTGGGTTGGCGGCCGTGGCCGGGACGCCGCACCTGACCGTGCCGATGGAGCGGAAGTTCGGCCTGCCGATGGGGCTTAGCTTCCTGGGGCCGAAGTGGAGCGAGGCGCGGCTGTTGCAGCTGGGGGCCGCCTATGAGCGGGCCCGGGGGCCGCTGGCCCCGGCATCATTGGCGCCGGACGCAGAAGGGGCGCCACAAGTGGCGCCCCGGTTGAAACCCCCGAAGGACAGACCCCCCCGCGCAAGGGGCAGCGGATCAGGCGGTGGTGGCCGGCACCGCCTTCTTGCTGTGCCGCATGGACAGGCCGAGGAGGCCGAAGCTGGCGATCCGAAGCAGTCCATCTACGGGGTCCGCGTCGCGGACCCCGTGCTCACCCAGGCCGGGGCCCAGACGATCACAACCGACACTGGCGGTACCTTCGAATTCCTGCGCAAGTCCGACAGGCCGCGGCCCGTCCTCGGCGCATTGGTGAATGCCTCGTTCGAGCCGAGCTTCCGCCACACCGGCATGCACCCACAGCAGATCACCTTCGCCGATTACGACCGCGCGGACGCGGACCATGACCTGCCGCCGCCCGCTGGGAAGGCGCGCTCGATGCCGCCCGCAAATCCGGCTCCTCCCTCGGCGCCATCGTCGAGGTGTCAGCGCAAGGCGTCCCCCCCCCCGGCTGGGGCGCGCCCGTCTACCACAAGCTCGACAGCCAGCTCGCCGCCGCGATGATGAGCATCAATGCCGTCAAGGGCGTGGAAATCGGCGACGGCTTCGCAGCCGCCCGCCTGCGCGGCCTCACCCAAGTGGCAGCATCTTGTCCTCGCCCGGCCTAGCGCAGCCTGCCGCGTGCGCGCGGGCAGCCAGCGCGGCGAGCGCACCGGCCGTCACGCTGTCGGGGGTTGCCGGCTTGCCGATGATGGCATCGAACAGCGGCTGGTGGCGGTGGCGTTCCAGATGCGGGCCCGGCGCCCCGGTGCACAGCAGCACGGGCAGGTCGGGCTTCAGGGCGCGAGCGGCCCGTGCCAGCTGGCCGCCATCCATGTCGGGCATGTCGAAGTCGGTAACGAGCAGGTCCCAGGCGTCGGGATCTGACCGGATCGCCTGCAGCACATCCCCGGCGCAGAGGCATGGACCGACTTCGGCACCGGCCTGCTCGAGCAGCTGGGTCAGAAGTTCGACGATGGAGCCATTGTCGTCGACGACGAGGACCGTTCGCCCGACAAGCTGGCCCGGCTGGAGAAGGCCCACGTCTGGTTCGGACGCGTCGGACTTCGCGAGCGGGTGCAGCGGCCAGAAGATGGTGAAGCAGCTCCCCTCGCCGGGCGTGGACCTGACGGAGATGCCGCCGCCGGCGGCTTCCACGATGCCGGCGACGACCGACAGGCCAAGGCCGGTTCCGCGGCTGCCCTTGCTGCTGAAGAAGGGCTGGAAGATCCGTGCGAGCAGGTCCGGCGACATGCCGCATCCGTTGTCGGCCAGATCGAAGCGCGCGGCCGGGCCGGCAGGCAGCGACCCCACCAGCGGCTGGGGCGCCGGATCGCCCGGGTTCCAGCACTCCACCTGCAGGTCGATGCAGCCGTTGGGCGTTGCCTCCAGCGCATCGCGCGCATTGATGGCGAGGTTCATCAACACCTGCATCAGTTCCGTGCTGTCGGCGACCATCAAGATGGGCGTGTCCGGGGGCGTGAAGCGAATGTCCTGCCCGGCCGGCATGCTGGTGCGAACCAGCTCGATGACACTTGTGATCTGGCGGGCGAGGTCGAGTTCGGCGCGGTCGGACTTCCGTGCACCCAGGGACAGCATCTTTTGCACCAGCGACGAGGCCGAGGTTGCCGCGCGCTGAACGCGCTCGGCATGCTGGCGGGCAATCGGGTCGGCGCCGGCACGGATCAGCCCGGCAGACCCTGAGATGGCGGCAATCACATTGTTGAAATCATGCGCGATTCCCGAGGCGATCTGGCCGATTGCCTCTTGCCGCTGGGCAGCCAGAAGCTGCTCGCGCAGGCGGGTCATCTCGCGCTCGTCCTGCAGGCGGCTGCCGACATCGCGGGTCACGCAGACCACGCCGCCGCTGGGCCGGGGCGCCATGGAGATATCCTGTTCGATCATCCCGCCGCCATACCGGCGCGCGACGACGCGGCCCGAAAAAGGCACCCCTACCTCCAGTTGCCGACGGACCAGGCGATAAAGCCGTGCATCCTCGCCGGGGGCATAGACGCACCCCCAGTGGCGGCCGATCAGCTGCGCCGGATCACCGATGCCGAAGATCGCCGCGTGGCTGCGGTTCACGAAGATAAAATGCCCCTTGGCATCGGTGATCGCGATGCCGTCGCTCGACGCCTCGATGGCAGCCATCTGCTCGGCGAGCAAGTTGCGCGTTGCATCGCGTTCGGCCTCCAGCGTCTTGCGCGCGGTGACGTCGCGGATGATCGAAGCAAATCCGACCTGCACGCCCTGCGC